>NZ_JBHYVA010000442.1:0-7256 GCF_042750055.1 Streptomyces sp. NPDC059456 | reverse complement strand
GGGGCCGGACACCGGGGGGGGGGCCGCCGCGGGCGGCCCCCACCCGTGCACTGCGCGAACGTTACGCCCCGCTCGCCTTCAGCATGTCCTCGCGCTCGACGATCTTCACGCGCTCGCGGCCCTGGGGCTCACCCAGCGCCTTCTCGGCGGCGTCGAGGCGGTACCAGCCCTCCCACGTCGTGAAGCGGACGTTCCGCTCGGCCAGGAAGGCCTCGACGGCCTCCGGTGCGGGCGCGGCCGGGGTCAGCAGGCGGCCGCCCGCGTGGTCGGCCAGGAGGTTGGCGACCGTCTCGTTCGCGTCGCCCTTGGTGTGGCCGATGAGGCCGATCGGCCCGCGGCGGATCCAGCCGGTGACGTAGGTCGACTTCAGGTGCTCACCGGCCTCCATCACGCGGCCGCCCTCGTCCGGGACCGTGCCGCTCTCGACGTCCCACGGCAGCTTGGGCAGTTCGTCGGAGAGGTAGCCCACGGCGCGGTACACGGACTGGACGTCCCAGTCGGTGAACTGCCCGGTGCCCTTGACGTTGCCCGTGCCGTCGAGCTCGGTGCGCTCGGTGCGCAGGCCGACGACCTTGCCGTCCTCGCCGAGGATCTCGGCGGGGGACTCGAAGAAGTGCAGGAAGAGCTTGTGCGGGCGCTCGCCGATGTCGCGGATCGCCCAGTTCTCCAGGGTCTTGGCGACCATGTCGGTCTGCTTGTTCCCCCGCCGCTCGGCGATCGAGCCCTCGTCGTAGTCGATGTCCTCGGGGTTGACGATGACCTCGATGTTGGGCGAGTGGTCGAGCTCGCGCAGCTCCATCGGGCTGAACTTGGCCTGGGCCGGGCCGCGGCGGCCGAAGACGTGCACCTCGAGCGCCTTGTTGGCCCGGAGGCCGGCGTGGACGTTCGCCGGGATCTCGGTCGGCAGCAGCTCGTCGGCGGTCTTCGCCAGGATGCGCGCGACGTCGAGGGCGACGTTGCCGACACCGAGCACGGCGACCTTCTCGGCCTCCAGCGGCCAGGTGCGCGGGACGTCGGGGTGGCCGTCGTACCAGGACACGAAGTCCGCGGCACCGTAGGAGCCGTCGAGGTCGACGCCCGGTATGTCGAGCGCGCGGTCAGCGGTGGCGCCGGTGGAGAAGATCACGGCGTCGTAGAACGAGCGGAGTTCGTCGAGGCTGATGTCGTTCGGGTAGTCCACGTTGCCGAACAGCCGGACCTGCGGCTTGTCGAGCACCTGGTGGAGGGCCGTGATGATGCCCTTGATCCGCGGGTGGTCGGGGGCGACCCCGTACCGGATCAGACCGAAGGGGGCGGGCATCCGCTCGAAGAGGTCGATGGAGACACCCGGCTCGGCGGCCGCCTCGGACTTCAGCAGCGCGTCGGCGGCGTAGATTCCGGCGGGGCCGGCACCGACGATTGCTACCCGCAGGGGGCGAGGCATGACTGGTTCCCTTCGACCGACAAAAAACTGGATCAACGGAACCCTAAGCTAAGGGGACCCTAACCCTGCACCCGCCCCCTGCTTATGACCCCATAAACAAAGCTTATGACCTTCCCAAGACATCCTTGGGGTTGCCGGGCACACTGGAGTCATGGACCCGGTCGCGGCGCTGGAGCGCATCGCCTTCCTGCTCGAGCGCGGGCAGGCGCCCGCCTACCGCGTGCAGGCCTTCCGGAAAGCCGCGGCCGCGGTCGCACACCTGGGGGAGTCCGGGGTGCGGGAGCGCGTCGAGGCGGGGACCCTCGAAACCGTCAAGGGCATCGGGCCGAAAACCGCCCAGGTCGTGCGCGAGGCGGTCGGCGGGGCGATCCCCGCGTACCTGCAGGGACTGGAGGACGAGGTCGCGGCGCACCCCGCGGGTCCGCCGGCGAGTCCCGCCGCCCGCGCCCTGCGCGCGGCCCTGCGCGGAGACTGCCACCTGCACTCCGAGTGGTCCGACGGGGGCAGCCCGATCGAGACCATGGGCCTGGCGGCGGCCGGGCTGGGCCACGAATGGGCCGTGCTCACCGACCACTCCCCGAGCCTGACCGTCGCGCGCGGGCTCTCGCCGGAGCGGCTGCGCGAGCAGCTGGACGTGGTGGCGGAGCTGAACGGGACGTGGGCGCCCTTCCGGCTGCTCACCGGGATCGAGTGCGACATCCTGGCCGACGGCTCCCTGGACCAGGAGCCGGAGCTGCTGGACCGGCTGGACCTCGTCGTGGGCTCCGTCCACTCGAAGCTGCGGATGGAGTCGCCCGCGATGACCCGGCGGCTGCTGGCGGCCGTGCGCAACCCCCTGATGGACGTACTGGGCCACTGCACGGGCCGGCTGGTCACGGGCCGCACCCGCCCCGAGTCCCAGTTCGACGCCGAGGCGGTCTTCGCCGCCTGCGCCGAGTCCGGAACCGCCGTGGAGATCAACAGCCGGCCCGAGCGGCTGGACCCGCCGCGCCGGCTGCTGCGGCTGGCGGTGGGGTCCGGCGCGCTGTTCGCGATCGACACGGACGCCCACGCGCCGGGCCAGCTGGACTGGCAGCCGACCGGCTGCGAACGGGCCGTGGAGTGCGGGGTGACGGCCGAACGGGTCGTGAACACGTGGCCGCGGGAGCAGCTGCTGGAGTGGACCCGGACCCGCCGCCCGCCCGCCGCGGCCGCCGCCTGAGGCCCGGCCGGGCTGTCACCCGGGGTCCGGGGGGGGGCCGCCGCCCGGGGTCCGGCGGGGCCGCACCGGCTCACCGGAGCCCGGCCAGGGCGGCTCCGCGCACCAGCAGCAGGACGACATCGCCCCCGGCGACCGCCATCGTCAGCAGGAACGGGATCCGGCTCCGGCCGGCCGGCCGCCCGGCCCCCGCGAGCACCACCGCGGCCGTCGCCGTAAGCAGGCCCCAGCCGTACGGGGGCACCCGCCCCGGCGGTCCGGCGACCAGGGCCACGGCCGAGCCGAGGACCAGCAGCCCCCCGACGGCCGCCGAGCGGCGCGCCCCGATCCGGTGCGGCAGCCCCGCCACCCCCGTGGCCAGGTCGTCCTCGATGTCGGGCAGGACGTTGGCGAAGTGCGCGCCCGTACCCAGCAGGGCCGCCGCGGCCGTCAGCCACCACGGCGGCCAGGGGGACCCGGGCAGGCCGAGGGTGACGAACGCCGGGAGCAGCCCGAAGGCGAGGGCGTACGGGAGCCACGAGGCGGCGGTGCCCTTCAGCCGCAGGTTGTACGCCCAGGCGGCCGCCACCCCGCACAGGTGTGCGCAGCCGGCGGGCACTCCGGCGGCCAGCGACAGCGGGATGCACAGCAGCAGCGCCGTGAGGGCCGCGGCCGTCACGGCGGCGGGCCGGACCGCCCCCGAGGCCAGGGGTTTGTCGCGGCGGCCGGTCGCCAGATCGCGGCGGAGGTCGACGCGGTCGTTGCTCCAGCCGACCGACAGCTGCCCGGCGGCGACGGCGGCCACGGTGAGCACTGCTCCGGGGAGGCTGCGCCCCACGGCGGCGGCCAGGGCGGCGGTGAACAGCGTCACGGCGGCCGCGGGCACCGGGTGGCAGGCCTTGAGCAGGGCGAACGCGGCGGCGGGCGGACCGGCGGCGGACGGCCCGGCGGCAGGCGGACCGGCGGCGGGCGCGGGCCCTGCGGTCCGAGGCGCGGCGCACGGCGCGGCGGCACGCGTCGCGGCAGGCGCGGTGGCAGGCGTGGCACCGGGTGTGGCGTCGGGTGTGGCGTCGGGTGTGGTTCCGTCTGCGGCTCGGGCGGGGGGCACGCGATCACGCTAAGCCGCGCCGCGCCCGGTACGCCGCATTCCTCACGAAGTGTCAGTTGTTCCCTATGTTGAATCAATGACGCGTGTTCTGGCAGTGAGCAGTGTGTTCCCGCCCCACCGCTATCGCCAGTCCGAGATCGCGGCGGCACTCGCCCGCTTCCTGCCTCCGGGGGCGGACACCGCCCTGCTCCACCGGCTGCACGCCGCCGTGGGCGTCGAGAGCCGCCACCTCGCGCTCCCGCTGGAACGCTACGGTCCGTCGAACGACTTCGGGACGGCGAACGCCCACTTCGTGGCGACCGCCGAGGAACTCGGCGCACGCGCCGTCGGCGCCGCCCTGGCCGCCGCCCGCCTGGAGGCCGGCGAGGTCGACCTGGTCATGTCGACCACGGTGACCGGACTCGCGACGCCCTCGCTGGAAGCCCGCATCGCGGCCCGTGCCGGTCTGCGCCCCGACGTCAGGCGGCTGCCGCTGTTCGGCCTCGGGTGCGCGGCGGGCGCCGCCGGACTCGGTCACCTCCACGACCACCTGACGGGCCATCCGGACCACACGGCCCTGCTGCTGTCCACCGAGCTGTGCTCCCTCACCCTCCAGCCCGCGGACACCTCGACGGCGAACCTGGTGGCCGGTGCCCTGTTCGGCGACGGAGCCGGGGCCCTGCTCGCCGTGGGCCGCGGCCATCCGCTGCACGGCACCCGGCCGGGTCCGTCGGTGGTGGCCGCGCGCAGCCGCCTCTACCCCGGCACCGAGGGGCTCCTCGGCTGGGACATCGGCCACTGGGGGTTCCGGATGGTGCTGGGCCGTGAACTGCCCGCCCTGGTCCGGCTGCACGTGGCCGAGGAGGTCGAGGGTTTCCTCGCGCGGCACGACCTCAAACCGCCGGACGTCGACCGGTGGATCGTCCACCCCGGCGGGCCGAAGGTCCTCGACGCGCTGGCCGACGCGCTGGCCCTGCCCGACACCGCCTTCGCGGCGAGCCGTCGCTCGCTCGCGGAGGCCGGCAACCTCTCCTCGGCGTCCGTCCTGCACATCCTGGACACGATGCAGGCCGACGGACCGCCCGCCCCCGGTTCCGTCGGGCTGATGATCGCCTTCGGACCGGGCTTCGCCTCCGAACTCGTCCTCCTGCGCTGGTGACCCCATGTCGATGAACCCGATGGCCCGGATGAACCCCACGGACCTGTACCTGCTGCTCATCGGCCTCGTCGCGGCCGAGCGGCTCGCCGAACTCGCGATCGCCCGCCGCAACACCCGGTGGAGCCTGTCCCGCGGCGCCGTCGAGTACGGCCGCGGCCACTACCCGGCGATGGTCGCCCTGCACACCGCGCTGCTCCTGGGCTGCGTCGTGGAACCGCTCGTCGCCGACCGCCCGTTCCTGCCCGTCCTGGGCCAGGCCGCACTCGCGCTCGTACTGGCGGCGCAGACCCTGCGCTGGTGGTGCATCGGCACCCTCGGAACGCGCTGGAACACCCGGGTCCTGGTCGTCCCGGGGCTGCCGCTCGTGGCGGCGGGGCCGTACCGCCTGCTGCGCCACCCGAACTACGTCGCGGTCGTGGTGGAGGGCGCGGCGCTGCCCCTGGTGCACACCGCCTGGGTGACCGCGGCCGGCTTCACCGTGCTCAACCTCCTCCTGCTGGCCGTGCGGATCCGCTGCGAGGAGGACGCCCTGGCGCATGCCGCGCCGGTCTACCGCAGCCCCGTACCGGCGGAGGGCAGGGCCCGGTGATCGACCTGCTCGTCGCGGGCGGCGGCCCGGCCGGACTGGCCACGGCCATCCACGGGGCGCTGGCCGGGATGGAGGTCGTCGTGCTGGAGCCGCGCCCGACCCCGATCGACAAGGCGTGCGGCGAGGGCCTGATGCCCGGCGCGGTGCGCCGGCTCGGGGACCTGGGCGTGTCCGTACCGGGCCGGCCGTTCCACGGGATCCGCTACCTGGACGGCGCGAGCGGCCTGCACGCGGAGGGGCGGTTCCGCGCCGGGCCGGGTCTCGGCACCCGCCGGACGGTCCTCCAGGGCGCACTGGCCGAACGGGCCGAACGGCTGGGCGTGCGGGTGCTCGCGCGGCGCGTCGGCGAGGTCCGCCAGGACGACGACCGCGTCGGCGCGGCCGGCCTGACGGCCCGCCACCTCGTGGCGGCGGACGGCCTCCACTCCCCCGTCCGGCGCGCCCTGGGCCTCGCGGCGCCGCCCGCTCCGGGACGCGCGCCCCGCTACGGGCTGCGCCGGCACTACGCGGTGGAGCCCTGGAGCGATCTGGTCGAGGTCCACTGGTCGGCGCACTGCGAGGCCTACGTGACCCCGCTGGGGCCCGACCGGGTCGGCGTGGCGGTCCTCACCACCGAACGCGCCCCGTTCGACGTACAGCTGGCCCGGTTCCCGCTGCTGTGCGCACGGCTGGCCGCGGCGGCCGGTTCGCAGGTGCGCGGCGCCGGTCCGCTGCGCCAGCGGGCCCGGGTACGGGTCGCGGGGCGGGTGCTGTTCGTCGGGGACGCCGCGGGGTACGTGGACGCGCTGACCGGCGAGGGGCTGACCCTGGCCGTGACCGCCGCGGGCGAACTCGTGCGCTGCGTACGGGAGGGCCGGCCGCAGGCGTACGAGCGGGCCTGGCGGGAGCTGTCGCGCAGCTACCGCACGCTGACCGCGTCCTTGCTCTGGGCCCGCCAGCAGCCCCGGCTCGCGGGGCGGATCGTCCCGTTGGCGGCGCGGCTGCCCCGGGTCTTCACCCACGGGGTCAACCTGCTGGCCTAGCGGGCCTTGCGGGTCGCAGCCCCGGGCTGCGGGCCGGGCAGGCCACGGGGGGGGGGCCCGGGGGGCCGGGCCCCGCGGCTCGCCCTGCGGGCCCCGTCCCCCGCGGCGGCCGACGCCCCGGCTCATGCTCCGGCGCCTGCCCCGTCCTCCGCCCCGTCCTCCGCCGCGGCCGACGCCCCGGCGCCCGCCCCGGCCAGCGCCCGCGCGTGACGGCCGCCGCCCCCTGGCCGCCCCCGGCCGCCGCCCGTCCGCGGCCGGACCGTACTGAATCCCGCACCGTTCTCGAAAGGACGCCCCACTTGACCGGCTCCCTCACCCTGCTCGGCACCCACGCGCTCCCCACCGCCGGCTCCGGGCCGTACGCACTCGCCGTCGGGCCGGACGGCCGCCTGTGGTGCACCCTCGTCCACGCCGGGCGGATCGCCCGCATCACCCCCGCGACCGGCCTCGTCGAGGAGTTCGCACTCGACTCCCCCGACTGCGGCCCCACCCTGATCGCCCCCGGACCCGACGGCGCCCTGTGGTTCACCCGCCACCGCGACCACCGGATCGGCAGGATCACCGTGGAGGGTGCGTCCACCTCGTACGCACTGCCCGGCGCCGCCGGCGGACCCTACGGGATCGCGGCCGGGCCCGACGGCGGCCTGTGGTTCACCTGCACGGACACCGACCGCGTCGGCCGGATCGGCACGGACGGCGCGGTCCGCGAGTTCCCGCTGCCCTGCGCGGGGGGATTCCCGTCCTTCCTCACGACGGGACCCGACGGCGCCCTGTGGTTCACCCTCAACCAGGCCGACGC
>NZ_JBHYVA010000441.1:0-7279 GCF_042750055.1 Streptomyces sp. NPDC059456 | reverse complement strand
GCGACTAGAAAGAAAGAGCCGCGGGGGCTAATTCTTGGCCAACAACGCCCCCCCCGCGCCACCGCCCGCGGCTGGGGCGCCGGGCCCGCGCCGCCCCCCCGGCCCCCCCCCCGCCGCGCGCGCGCCCCGGCCCGCGACACGGCACCGGGCGGCCCGGCGGCCGCGCCGCGCCGCCGCCCCCGCCCCCGCGTGTGGCGCGGAGCCGTCCTCCTGCTCGCGGGCGCCTACTTCCTCGTCCCGCTGATCGCCTCCTTCGTCTTCACCGTGCACGTGCCCGGCCAGGGCATCAGCTTCGAGGCGTACACGCAGCTGCTCTCCGCCGACGGGTTCACCGAGAGCCTGCTGCTCTCCCTCGGGCTGGCCGCCGCCACCATCGCGGCGTCGCTGCTGCTCGCCGTGCCCGCACTGGTCGCCGTACGGCTCGGCTCGCCGCGGCTGCGGCCGGTCGTGGAGGTGATGTGCATGCTGCCGCTGGTGGTCCCGCCGATCGCGCTGGTCACCGGCATCACCACCGTGCTGCGCTGGGGCCCCGACCACCTGTCGCGGACCCCGCTCTACCAGACCTTCCTGGCCGTCCAGAACGAGCAGTTCCCCGTCGTCCTGGTGCTGGCGTACACGGTGCTGGCCCTGCCCTTCGTCTACCGCTCGCTCGACGCGGGCCTGCGCGCCATCGACGTGCCGACGCTGGTGGAAGCCGCCCGCAGCTGCGGCGCGAGCTGGCCGCACGTGGTCCTGCGCGTGCTGCTGCCCAACCTCCGGGCCTCCCTCGCCGGCGCCGCCTTCCTCACCCTGGCCCTGGTCCTCGGCGAGTTCACCATCGCCTCCCTGCTGGGCTTCCGGCCCTTCGCCGTGTGGATCGTCACGATCTCCGGAGCACACGCCCGGATGTCGGTGGCCGTCTCCGTCCTCAGCCTCCTCATCACGTGGCTGCTGCTGCTCGTCCTCTCGCGGGCCGGGACCAGCCCCGCCACGGTGTCCTCCGCCCCCCGTACGTCCTCCACCTCCCGCAAGGAGTCCTGACCGACATGTCCACCACCCTTCCCGCGGCCAGGACGCCCGGACAGCCCGATGACGGCGCGACCGGTGCGACCGGCACG
Source organism: Streptomyces sp. NPDC059456 (assembly GCF_042750055.1). Lineage (NCBI taxonomy): Bacteria > Bacillati > Actinomycetota > Actinomycetes > Kitasatosporales > Streptomycetaceae > Streptomyces > Streptomyces sp. NPDC059456. Next base: position 6,182 of record NZ_JBHYVA010000441.1, on the reverse strand, counting down.
ACCGGCGCGGCGCGCCCGGATCCCGCGGGCGCGCGCGTCGAATTCCGCGGCCTGCGGCGGGCGTTCGGCTCGACCGTCGCCCTCGACGGGCTCGACCTGACCATCGAGCCGGGTGAACTCGTCGCCCTGCTCGGCCCGTCGGGCTGCGGAAAGACCACCGCGCTGCGCGTCGTCGCGGGCTTCGAGCAGCCCGACTCCGGCGAGGTCCTGGTCGACGGCGAGGACATCACCCGCGTACCGGCCAACCGGCGCGACGCCGGGATGGTCTTCCAGTCGTACAGTCTCTTCCCGAACCTCAGCGCCCGCGACAACGTCGCCTTCGGCCTGCGCGTCCGCAAGGTCGGGGCCGCCCAGCGCCGCGAGCGCGCCGCCGAACTCCTCGACCTGGTCGGCCTGCCCGACCACGGCGACCGGTACCCGCACCAGATGTCCGGCGGCCAGCAGCAGCGCGTCGCCCTGGCCCGCGCCCTCGCACTGCGCCCCCGCGTCCTGCTGCTCGACGAACCGCTCTCGGCGCTCGACGCCAAGGTCCGGGCCAACCTGCGCGACGAGATCCGCCGGCTCCAGCTCTCCCTCGGCATCACCACCGTGTTCGTCACGCACGACCAGGAGGAGGCGCTGTCGATGGCCGACCGGGTCGCCGTCCTGAACGCCGGCCGCCTCGAACAGTGCGCCGCCCCCGCCGAGCTGTACGAGCGCCCCGCGACGCCGTTCGTCGCCGAGTTCGTCGGCACCATGAACCGGCTGCCCGGGCAGCTCACCGACGCCGGCCTGGTGGAGGTGGCCGGCGCCCGGCTGCCCGTCGACGGCCCGGCCCCCACGGGGACGCGGGAGGTGGAGGTGCTGGTCCGGCCCGAGAACGTCACCGTCACCGCGGACGCCGCGGGCACGGCCACCGTCGTCTCCGCGTCCTTCTTCGGCGCGGTCACCCGGCTCCACCTCGAACTGCCCGGCGGCACCGCCGTCAAGGCGGACCTGCCCTCGCGGGACGCCGGCGAACTGACGCCCGGTGCACGCGCCGCCGTCGGCCTGGCCGAGCGCCCGGTCCTCGTCGTGGCCCGGCCCGCGTGAGCGCCCTCGCCGCCGTCCTGTTCGACATGGACGGCACCCTCGTCGACACCGAGGTGCTGTGGTGGCGGACCGCCGAGCGGATCGCACGGGGCCTCGGCCACGAACTCACCGGCGCGGACGCCCCCGAGGTCGTCGGCCGCGCCGTGGAGGACACCGCCGCCCACCTCGTACGGGTCTCGGGAGGGGGAGACCCGTCCGAGGTGGCGCGCGCCCTGACCGAGGACTTCTTCCGCCGGGTGGAGGCCGGGGCGCCGGTGCGGCCCGGCGCCCAGCGGCTGCTGACCGCGCTGGAGACGGAGGGCGTCCCCTTCGCCCTGGTCAGCGCCTCACCGCGGCTCGTCGTCGACTCCGTCGTCGGCGGCTCGCTGGCCCACGTCCCGTTCGCGTTCACCCTGTCAGCCGACGACACGGACCGGACGAAGCCGCACCCGGACCCGTACCGGAGCGCCGCCGAGCGGATCGGCGCCGACGTACGGGACTGCGTGGCGGTGGAGGACTCGCCGGACGGCGCGGCCTCCGCCGAGGCCGCCGGCTGCGGGGTGCTGGTGGTCCCGTCGCTGCTGGAGGTGCCCGCCTCGCCCGTACGCACCTTCGCGCGCTCCCTGGAGGACGTCACCCCGGAGCTGCTGCGGCGCTGCCTCGCGGCCGGCGTACCGGGGCAGGACCGTCAGGAGGCCAGGCCCAGCAGCTCCACGACGCCGTCCACGTAGGCGGCCGTCGGGCTGCCCGGAGCGGCGGCCGCCGCACGGTGCAGCGAGGGCAGACAGCCACGGACGAACGCCGCGCACTGCCCGTACAGCCCGGCCTCGTACGCGGACCCGTCGTCCTCGGTGCCGAGCAGGGACAGCACGGTCCACAGCAGCGCCTCGCGGGTGGCCAGCCGCGGCGGGCCCGCCGACCAGACGGCCGTCAGCACCCCGCACACCGCGGGAGCCGGCGGATGCAGGCGCCCGGACAGGAAGGCGTGGCCCTCCAACGCCCGGAAGGCGGCCGGATGGCCCTCGGCCGCAGCCCACAGGGTGTCCACCAGATGCCCCGCGCTGCGGCCGCAGCCGCACGTCACGGCCTCCCAGTCGTGCCGGCCGATCTCCGCCCCCACCGCGTCCGGCACCAGGGGGCTGCTGCGCGGCTTGTCCGTCCCTCTCATGCGAGCAGTATGGGCATCGGCAACCACCCTGACCAGGGGGTTCCGCGAGTCGGAACGGCCCTGTGACCAGGCCGCGACGCCGGTGGCCGGAACCGGATCACGGGGGCCCTCGTCTGAGACCCCGTGTGGATGAAACGAAGAATCGCCGCCCTGATCCTGGCCCTGCTCGCGACACAGCTGGGATCGCTGATCAGCCCCGCGTACGCATGCGGCTGCGGCGCCATGATCCCGGCGGGATACGCCCGGATCGGCGTCGAACGCGAGACGTCCGTCGTGCGCTTCGACGGGCGTACGGAACAGATCGTGATGCGGTTCGTCGTCCGCGGCGACGCCCCGCGAGCGGCCTGGATCATGCCGGTGCCCGGGCGGGCGACGGTCGAACTGGGCGACGGGGACGTGTTCCGGCAGCTGACCTGGCTCACCCGGCCCGAGTACCGGACCCGCAACTACTTCTGGCCCCGTGACCGGGACTGGCCCTTCTCCTCGGGCTCGTCCGCCTCCGTGGGCGACGCGGCGCCCCGGCCGGGCGCACCGGCCGTCGGCGTCGTCGGCCGCGAACGGCTCGGCGACTTCGACGTCGCGCGCCTCACCGCGACCGACCCCGACGCGCTGCGCAACTGGCTGGAGACCAACGGCTTCGCACTGCCCGACGGACTCGCCGCCGAGCTGAAGCCGTACGTCGACCAGAAGTGGGAGTACGTCGCCGTACGCCTGGCGCCCCGCGAGCCGGGCAAGACCCTCACCGGCACCCTCGACCCCCTGAAGATCCGCTTCGACAGCAACCGGCTGGTCTACCCGATGCGGCTGTCCCGGCTGGCCAAGACCCCCCAGTCGCTCGGCCTGTACGTCCTCGCCGACCACCGGATGGAACCCGCTTCCCCGATCGGCGGCGCCGACCCGAAGGTCACCTTCGCCGGCGAGGTCACCCCGGACGGCGCCCTCGCCACGCTCACCGGCGGCAAGCCCGCCTTCCTGACGGCGATCGACCAGGAGTTCCCGCAACCGGGCCGCATCGACGGCGACCACGAACTGCGCGCCACGGCCGCCGACACGCCGTACCGGAAGGTCATCCACCACGACGAACTGCTCACCGTCGGCGGCATCCCCGCCTGGCTGCTCACGCTCGCGGCCGTCCTCGTCGCCCTCGTGGCGGCCGTGTTCGTCCTCCGCCGCCGGACATCCCGTACGCCCACCGGCTGAACGGCCCCGGCCCGGCCCCCCGGACCGGGCCGGGACCGCGCTCAGCCGGTCACAGCGGCGGCCGGGGCGGCAGGGTCCGCCAGAACGCGCACTGGTGGTCCGCCGCGAAGGAGGTCCCCGCCCGGATCACCGCCGGGTTGAGGGTGATCACCGGAGCCGCGGCCCCGGACCGGCTCGCCGGCCACACCGGCTGCCCCGGCACCACGGGAGCGCCGTACCGCGCGAACGCACCCCAGTAGCGCTTCATCCGCGCCGCGAACGCGATCTGCCCGGCGGTCAGCGGCCGCGCGGTCAGACCGAAGTCGTGCAGGTACGCCAGCTCCGCACTGTGCCCGTTCGACTCGTCCAGGCCGGGCACCTGCGCCCCCGCCAGGGTCGGCGAGTCCGGATCGTCGAACTCGTAGACGAACGTCGGCACTTGCCCGGCGAACAGCTGCGCCGTCCACTGCGTCTGGCAGGCGAACGTCGCGTCCGTCATGAGCGCCGACAGCGCCAGGTACGGCGACCCGTACGCCGACACCGGGTACCGGGCCAGCACCTCCGGGCCCGCCGCCCCGTAATCCGCCAGAACCTGCGTGGTGTACTGCTCCTGCGTCAGGTACGGCTGCGAGAGCGCGACGAAGAACCGCGACTCGGAGCGGGTACTGCCGATCAGCACCGGCACCTTGTTCCAGTTCCCGCCCGCGATGGCCCGCTCCGGATCGACCGGCAGCAGCCCGTCACCGGACGCCGGCCCCGGGGTGGGCACCGTACGGGCCGCCTCGACCAGCGCCGCCCCCGGAGCGGCCCGTAGGCACCCGGCCCGCGCCGCCGGATCCGTACAGCCCGCCCGCTCGGCGAAGGCCCGCGCCTGCGCCTCGGCCCGCGCGCCGTCCGGCGTACCGATCAGCGTGCACGGCCCGCTCTGCAGCACGGCCCGGTGGAACAGCCCGGCCGCCGACGGGGCCGCCAGCAGCGCGCAGACGGAAGCGCCGCCCGCCGACTGGCCGGAGACCGTGACGTTGCCGGGGTCGCCGCCGAACGCGGCGATGTTCTCCCGGGTCCAGCGCAGCGCCGCCATCTGGTCCATCAGCCCGAAGGAACCGGAGTGCTCCTGGTTCTGCCCGGCGATCTCGGGCAGTCCGAGGTATCCGAGCTGTCCCAGTCGGTAGTTGATGCTGATGACGACGCTGCCCGTGAGACCGGCCATGGTCCGGCCGCCGAACTGCGTCCCCGTGCCCTGGCTGTACGCACCCCCGTGCAGCCACACGATCACCGGCAGCCGGGCTCCGGCGCGGGCCGTCCGCGGCCGGTACACATCGAGGTACAGGCAGTCCTCGCTGACGGCGGTCGGATCGCTCAGCCCGAACGGCGAGAACTGCAGGCACGCCGGGGACTGCCGGTCCGCCTCGCGGACCCCGGTCCAGCGGCGCGGCGCCTGCGGCGGGCGCAGCCGGGCGTCCCCGACCGGGGGAGCGGCGTAGGGGACGCCGAGGAACTCCTCGGCGCCGTCGTGCTCCTGCCCGCGCAGCACGCCCTGCGCGACGCCGACCCGCGGGTGCGCCGATCCGGGGGGCGCCGCCGGCGCGGTCGCGCCGGCCGGTGCGGGGAGCGCCGCGGTGAGCAGGGCCGCCAGCACGCACGCGCCGCCGAGCAGCGAGCGTGCCGTACGCGGCCTCCTCACGGGCGGAGCCCCGCGATCAGGGCCGAGGTGACCGCGGACTCGGCCGGCCCGGTGTTCCAGTCGGCGTTCATCGGGCTGATGGCGATCCTGCCGGCGTTGACGGCCTCCACGTCACCGCCCCGGGCGGGCGGCTGCGGCCGGAACTGCACGTTCACCTTCCAGGTCCCGTCCCCGGAGTCGGTGTAGTCCGGCCGGAGCGGGGCCTGCGGGTCCTGGAAGGTCGCGGCGACGCCGGCGGCGGTGCCCGTGCCGTCCGCGCCGACCACCGGGTGGTTGACGTTCAGACCGACGCCCTTCGGCAGCAGCGGTCCCGACCGTGCCCGGACGCGCAGCCGGTCGATCAGCCTGACCGCGAAGTCGACGGTGGGGCCCATCGCGTTGACCGTGGCCGCCGGGTCGGGCACGGCCAGGCCGCCGGTGCTCAGCGCGATGGCCGGGACGCCGCTCTCCAGGGCGACGACGGCGCCGCCGACCGTACCGGAGTGGGTGGCCAGACCGGCCACGTTCGGGCCGAAGTTGGTACCGGAGACCACCAGGTCGGGGGCGCGCCCCCCGAAGACCTCGGCGAGGCCGAAGGACACGGAGTCGCCGGGCGTGCCGTCCACGGCCCACACCTTCGGTTCGGGGTGTTGCACCGCGATCGCGGGGGCGCTCGCCAGCTTGGTGCCGGTGCCGCTCTGGTTGGTGAGCGGGGCGACGATGGTGACGTCGTACCCGGCGGCGGTCAGCCGCTCGAACGCCTTGCGGATGCCGGGCGCGTTGTAGCCGTCGTCGTTCGTGAGCAGGATCCGCAGCGGGGCAGCGGGCGTGGCCGCGGGCGCCGCGGCGGCAGCGGAGGCGGGTGCCGCGGGCGCCGCGAGCGGCGAGGCGATCGCCGGCGCCGTACCCGCGAGGGCCGCCGTGCACAGGACCAGCACGGCCGGCGGCAGGACTCGCTTGCGTCTCACAGAGGGCTCCTTCGGAAACGGTGGGGTGGGAGGTGAGGGTGGCGACGCGTGATGGCCCGGGGCGGCGGGAGGGCCGCCGCACGGGGCACCGGCGGGCGCACGACCCTCGGCATGCGCCCGCCGGAGTTCGGGCCGGGCCGCCGCGGTGCGGGAA
>NZ_JBHYVA010000440.1:3968-7284 GCF_042750055.1 Streptomyces sp. NPDC059456 | reverse complement strand
GTGTGGGAGAGGAGCTCCTCGAAGTGCTCCTTGCCCGCGGCCGTCAACCGGTAGACGATCTTGGCGCGCCGCCCTGCGAGTGAAGCGGCGATCGCGTCTTCCGGGGCGTTGCCCGGCCGCGCGGTCGGCGATGCGCAGCACGCGGCCCGCCTCGCCCGCCGGGATCTTGGTGTGGACCTCGACTGGTCCGGACGCGACGGGGATGGGCGCCTCGCCGGGCTTGCCGGGGACGATCGTGGCACGGGCGACCTGGCGGTCCACCCGCCACAGGGCGCTGCCGTCGAGCTGGCTGAGGCGGCTGAGGCCGGGGGTGGCGTCGAGGACCTTGCGCATCTGCTGGGGGGCCTGGTCGCGGACCAGGATGTAGCGGATGGCGAACCCGCTGAGCTGGTCGGTCTGGTCGGCGCCGGAGCCGGCGACGAGGCTGGAGACGACCTTGTCGAGCTGGCGGCTGCTGCCGGCCTCGGCGGCGATCTCGGCGTCGCCGAGGCGGCCGCCGGAGCCGCGGACGAGGGTGTAGGAGACGGTGGCGGGGGAGGTGCCGCCGAGGACGAGGGTGCGGGCCTGGTCGCGGGTGCCGCTCTCTTCGGCGACGAAGGCGGGGACCTGGACCGGGTCGCGGCGTTCCAGCGGGCCGTCGGCGCCGCTGATCATCCAGCCGGCCGCGCCGAGCAGCGGCCCGGCGGCCGCGGCGAGCGCGATCAGCGCGGCGAGCGGCTGGCGCCAGCCGAAGCTGCTGGCGGCGACCCGCTCCCTGGCCCCGTCGGCGCCGACGACGGCGGCGGCGAGCAGGGCCAGTCCGTAGACGAGCGTGGCGGGGCCGGCCCAGCCGGTGCGGTTGACGACGACGGCGAACAGCAGCGCGGTGAGGGCGCAGGCCCAGGCGGTGCGGACGGCGAACTGCCGCTCGGCGCGCAGCAGGGCGGCCAGGGCGGCGAGGACGATGCCGACGAGCAGCAGGCCGCCGGCGGTGCGGGGGCCGCCGGGGCTGATGCCGAGCAGGTCCAGGGCGGTGGCGGAGCCGGCCCCGTACGGCAGTCCGGCTTCGTCGAGGACCCGGCCGGGGTGGGTGAGCAGGCTCAGCGACCAGGGGGCGAGCACGAGGAGCGGGACGGCGAGGGTGGCGAGCAGCCGCGGGGCGTACGCCTTCCACTCGGCGCGGCGCAGTACGAGGGCGGCGGTCCCGAGGACGGCGCCGAGCGGCCAGACGACGGGGGTGAAGGCGGCGGCCAGGGTGATCAGGAGGGTGTACGTCCACACCGGGCGCCAGCCGGCCCGGTCGCCGTCGGCCGCGCCGAACCCGAAGGCGGCGACGGCGGAGCGGGCGATGAGCGGGAGCAGGGCGGCGAGGACGGCGGTGCCGAGGCGGCCGCCGGCGAGGGCGCCGGTGACGGCGGGCAGGAAGGCGTAGGCGACGGCGGCCCAGGCGCGCAGCAGCCGGGATTCGACGAGCGGCCGGGAGGCGAAGTAGGCGGTGAGTCCGGCGAGCGGGACCGAGCAGACGAGCAGCAGGGTCAGGGCGGCGCCGGTGGAGCCGAGCAGGAGGGTGGAGAAGGCGCCGAGGACGGCGAGGTAGGGGGGTGCCCCGGCGGTGGAGCCGGCGGCGACGGGCTGCCAGTCGTCGGTGTAGCCGCGCCAGAGGGCGAGTCCGCTGTCGGGGGCGGGCAGCAGGGCGCCGCCCATCAGGGAGCCGCCGCCGAGCAGGGCGCGGCAGGCGATGACGGAGACGAGCAGGAGGAGGGCGAAGAGGACGGGCGCGGGGTTGCGGGCGATCCGCTTCAGGCGCGCGAACTGTTCGATCTCCAGGTAGTCGGCGTCGTCGCCGCCGGGGCCGGATTCGACGGCTCCGCCGTGCCGTCCGACGGGGGCCGTGTCGGTGACGCGGTCGGTGCCGAAGTACCCGGCGAGCTGTTCGGCGTTGGCCCGCAGGCTCGCGCCGGGCGGCGGGAAGAGGGGGCGCAGTTCCTTGGCGGGGACGGCGGGGCGGCCGCGTCTGCGGCGCGCGCCGAGGATCCGGCCGGGGCGCAGCAGGGTGGCGAGGAGGCCGGTGATCTCGTCGACGGCCTGGCCGGGGGCCTTGCCGACGAGGTAGGCGAGGGTGCGGAGCACGGTGCCGACGAGCAGGCGCAGCAGGACGTACGGCAGGGCGCGGCCGGAGCTGTTGACGAGGACCGTGTAGACGGCGCCGGCCTTGTCGACGCGGTGGGGGCTGGCGCTGGTGCGTCCGGCGCAGTCGACGGTGCGGCGCTCGCGGGCGGAGGCCTCGGCGTGGCGCAGGACGGCGTCGGGGGCGACGAGGACGGTGTGGCCGGCGTTCTGGGCGCGCCAGCAGAGGTCGACGTCGTCGCGCATGAGGGGCAGGCGGCGGTCGAAGCCGCCGAGGGCGTCGTACACGTCGCGGCGTACGAGCATGCCGGCGGTGGAGACGGACAGGACGGGGCGGACCTGGTCGTGCTGGCCCTGGTCCTGTTCGCGGCGGTCGAGGCCGGTCCAGCGGCGGCCGCTGCGGGCGATGGTGACGCCGGCTTCGAGGAGCTGCTTCTTGTCGTACCAGCCGCGGAGTTTGGGGCCGATGACGGCGGCGTCGGGGTTCTCCTCGGCGACGCGCAGCAGTTCGGTGAGGGCGTCGGGCTCGGGGGCGCAGTCGTCGTGGAGCAGCCAGAGCCATTGGACGGGTTCGCCGTGGGGGAGTTCGGGGAGGTCGTAGGCGTCGTCGCGCCACGTGCGGCTGACGGGGTCCCAGCCGCTGGGGCGCTTGAGGTACGGGAGGTCCTCGGGGCTCGGGGTCCCGGCGGAGCGGGCGGCTTCGTCGACGGCGGTGCCGAAGCCGGTGCGGCGGGCGAGGTGGAGGACGCGGTCCTCGCCGAACGCCTCGCCGAGCAGGCGGGCGGAGTCGTCGCTGCTGCCGGTGTCGGCGGCGATGTGGCTCTGGGCGGGGCGTTCCTGGCCGAGGAGGCCGGCGAGCGTCTTGGGCAGCCAGCGGGCGCCGTCGTGGGCGACGAGGACCGCGGTGACGACGTGCCGGGGGAACTCGGGTGTGGCGGCAGCCTGGTGGGAGGCCGTCGACTGGCTGTGCAGGGACATCGCTCTACTGGCCCTCCGGCCTGGGGTTCCCCCCGGACGCGCGGTCCGGGGAGTGGATCCGGGGGTGGTGTGCTCCCGGAGGCTGCTGGACAGCGCCCCACACTAACGGCTGGAAACACAGCGGTCCGCCTCCTGCGGGGAAGGTGCAGGAGGGGGGACGCGTGGGAGTGGAGAGGGTTGGTGGGAGGGAGCAAAACACAGAAATTTTATTGCAGAGGGGCGCGCGCCCCGA
>NZ_JBHYVA010000440.1:0-3958 GCF_042750055.1 Streptomyces sp. NPDC059456 | reverse complement strand
GGGCGGGGGTGGGTGGGGGGGGGGGGTGCCCCCCGGCGGGGCCCGCCCCCCCCCCACACACACCGGAAGAAAACCCCCCCGCCCCCCCCCGGGGGGGGGGGGGGGGGGGCGGCCCCCGTTTGCTCTGCTCGCGTGTTGCTCTGCGTACTCAGACCGCTGCTTTTTTCAGCCGTCGGCGCTCGCGCTCGGACAGGCCGCCCCAGATGCCGAATCGCTCGTCGTTGGCGAGTGCGTACTCAAGGCATTCGGAGCGGACTTCGCAGGCGAGGCAGACCTTCTTGGCCTCGCGGGTGGAGCCGCCCTTCTCGGGAAAGAAGGACTCGGGGTCGGTCTGGGCGCACAGAGCGCGCTCCTGCCATCCGAGCTCTTCGTCCGCCTCCTCGACCAGCAGTTCCTGAAACAGCTCGGTCATGTGCGCCCCTCGCTCTGTCTGTGCGTCCCCGTGGTGATGTCGTTACTCATCGCTACGTAACGACACGAGTGAAATTACAAGTGGGGGGCTCCAGCGCAGTCAAGCCGAGATCTGCTATTGGGCCCCTTATTCACTCTGCGGAACCAAGCGTATGCAGTAAGTGTTCATATCGCCAAAAATCGTGACACATGCATCGGACGCCCACCACGCCCGTCTTCATCCGCAATCGACGCGTCACCCCGAAGGGCGGTTGCGATCAAGCCAAAGAAGCGGCGCAGATCACATTTCGATCACGAGGCGGCGAGTCGGGTTTGGACGGGGCGAGCGTGGGTCGTGCAGCGCCACCTCCCCTGCATCGGATTGCACAAACCTTTCTTCCAGCACAGCAACCGGATCAGATGAAACTTTTACGGCAAACGAGGCATTGGGTTGACAGTCCGGCCTCCGACCCGGTCTCCTTGTCCCCATGTCAGTGACCTCGGCCGCCACCCGGACCCCCATTCGTGGGTTCCTGAGTGCTGCCCAGGTTCGCTGTTGCTGTTGCAGCTGTTGATGCCTTCGGAGCTTCGGCTCCCCTGAGCTCCGGCCACCCCCACAGCGACCGCCAGCACGACTGACATCCGTCGAGGACTCCCCCACGATGAACAGCGCCTCCGCCACCACCGCCGCCGGCACCCCCCTCGCCGTCGAGAGCGACCTCCAGATCGCCGGCGACATCCTCTCCGTCCAGCACCTGCTCCAGCCCGCCCGCGAACACCCGGTCACCGTCGCCGAGTTCGCCGGCCTCGCCCGCTCCATCGCCGCCGACCGCGCCGCATGGGAGCACCTGGTCGAGTACGACGCCACGACCCGCTGGTACCACCGACTGCGCACCGGCCCCGGCTACGAGGTCTGGCTGCTCAGCTGGGTCCCCGGCCAGGGCAGCGGCCTGCACGACCACGGCGCCTCCTCCGGCGTCCTGACCGTCCTCGACGGCGAGCTCACCGAGCACGGCCCGCGCGGACCGCTGACCCTCGGCACCGGCGCCCAGCGCGTCTTCGCCCCCGGCTACGCCCACGAGGTCGTCAACGACACCCTCGACGGAGCCGTCAGCCTCCACGTCTACTTCCCCGGCCTGACCGAGATGCCGATGCACAGCTGCTCCCCGGCGCAGCAGGAGCACGTACCCGCCTGACGGTCCCGACCACCGCCCCTCGGGGAACAGCCCGCGGCTGACAGTCCCGCCCGTCGCCCGACCACCGCCCCTCGAGGAACAGCCTGCGGCTGACAGACTGTCCGCATGCGCATTGTTGTTCTGGCCGGCGGTATCGGCGGCGCCCGTTTCCTCCGCGGACTCAAGTCGGCGGTTCCCGACGCGGACATCACGGTCATCGGCAACACCGGTGACGACATCCACCTGTTCGGGCTGAAGGTGTGCCCCGATCTGGACACGGTGATGTACACCCTCGGCGGTGGCATCAACGAGGACCAGGGCTGGGGCCGCACCGACGAGTCCTTCACCGTCAAGGAGGAGCTCGCGGCCTACGGGGTCGGACCCGCCTGGTTCGGCCTCGGCGACCGTGATTTCGCCACCCACATCGTCCGTACGCAGATGCTCGGCGCGGGCTACCCGCTGAGCGCCGTCACCGAGGCGCTCTGCGACCGCTGGCAGCCCGGCGTCCGCCTGCTGCCCATGTCCGACGACCGCGTCGAGACCCACGTCGCCGTCACCGACCCCGACAGCGGCGAGCGCCGCGTCATCCACTTCCAGGAGTACTGGGTCAGGCTCCGCGCCTCCCTCGACGCGGAGGCCGTCGTACCCGTCGGTGCCGAGCAGGCCAAGCCCGCGCCCGGCGTGCTGGAGGCCGTCGCGGCCGCCGACCTGATCGTCCTCCCGCCGTCCAACCCGGTCGTCTCCGTCGGCACCATCCTCGCCGTGCCCGGCATCCGCGAGGCCGTCGCCGCCGCCGCGGCGCCCGTCGTCGGTCTCTCCCCCATCGTCGGGGGCGCGCCCGTACGCGGGATGGCCGACAAGGTGCTGGCCGCCGTCGGCGTCGAGGCGAGTGCCGCGGCCGTCGCCCTGCACTACGGCGCGCAGCTCCTCGACGGCTGGCTCGTGGACACCGCCGACGCGGACGCCGTCGCCGAGGTGGAGGCCGCCGGGATCGCCTGCCGCGCGGTGCCGCTGATGATGACCGACCTGGCCGCCACCACCGAGATGGCCCGCGCCGCGCTGGCCCTCGCGGAGGCCTCCCGGTGAGCGTCCCCTCGTACGAGGTGCGCGCCGTCGCCGGGATCCCGGAGGTCCGCCCCGGCGACGACCTCGCCCGGCTGATCGCGGCGGCCGGGCCCGGACTGCACGACGGGGACGTCCTGCTGGTCACCTCGAAGATCGTCTCCAAGGCGGAGGGCCGGATCGTCCGCGCCGAATCCCGCGAGGACGCCATCGACGCCGAGACCGTGCGGGTCGTCGCCCGCCGCGGCCCGCTGCGGATCGTCGAGAACCGGCAGGGCCTGGTCATGGCGGCGGCCGGCGTCGACGCCTCCAACACCGAACCCGGCACCGTGCTGCTGCTGCCCGAGGACTCCGACGCCTCGGCCGCCGCGATCCGCGCCGGGCTGCGGGCACTGCTGTCCGTCGACGTCGGCGTCATCGTCACCGACACCTTCGGGCGGCCCTGGCGCGCCGGACTCACCGACGTGGCCATCGGCTCGGCGGGCGTACGGGTCCTGGACGACCTGCGCGGCGGCACCGACGCCCACGGCAACCCGCTGAGCGCGACCATAGTGGCCACGGCGGACGAGCTCGCCGCGGCCGCGGACCTGGTCAAGGGCAAAGCGGCCGGGCTGCCGGTCGCGGTCGTCCGCGGGCTCGGCCACCTCCTCGGCGAGGGTTCGACCGCGGCCGACCTGGTGCGTCCGGCGGCCGACGACATGTTCCGGCTGGGCACCTCCGAAGCGGTACGCGAAGCCGTGACGCAGCGCCGCACCGTACGGGCCTTCACCGCGGAGCCGGTGGACCCCGGAGCGGTCCGCCGCGCGGTCGCCGCGGCGGTGACGGCCCCGGCGCGGCACCACACCACGCCGTGGCGGTTCGTCCTGCTGGAGTCGGAGGCGGCCCGCACCGAACTGCTCGACGCGATGCGCGACGCCTGGACCGAGGACCTGCGGCGCGACGGCAAGAGCGAGGAGTCCATCGCCCGGCGGGTCCGGCGCGGCGACGTGCTGCGCAAGGCCCCGTACCTGGTCGTGCCGTGCATGGTGACGGACGGCGCGCACGACTACGGCCACGCCCGGCGCGATGCGGCCGAGCGGGAGATGTTCGTCGTCGCGACGGGCGCGGGCATCCAGAACTTCCTGGTCGCGCTGGCCGGGGAGCGGCTGGGCTCGGCGTGGGTGTCCTCGACGATGTTCTGCCGGGACGTGGTGCGCAAGGTCCTCGGGCTGCCCGGGGACTGGGAGCCGATGGGGGCCGTGGCCGTGGGCCACGCCGCGTCGGCGCCGGCGGAGCGGCCCGCACGGGCGGCGGAGGACTTCATCGAGGTCCGGTAGGGGCCGGCCGGTACT
>NZ_JBHYVA010000439.1:0-7283 GCF_042750055.1 Streptomyces sp. NPDC059456 | reverse complement strand
CGGGTTTTTGTCTGGCCGCCCCCCCGCGTGCGGCGGGCGGGGGGTTTGTTGGTGTTGTGCGGGGGGGGGGCCGGGGCCGGCCCGGCGGCCGCCCGGCCACCGTCCAGGGAGGCGTTGACCAGCTGCTTCGTCAGTGCGAGGGCGCGGGTCGGGCCCTGCGCGAGGCGCTCCGCCCACGCGCGGGCGGTGGCCTCCAGCTCCTCGCCCGGCACCACCCGGTTGACCAGGCCGAGCCCTGCGGCCTCGGCCGCCGGGACGGCGTCGCCGAAGAACATCAGCTCCTTGGCCTTCTGCGGGCCGACCAGGCGCGGCAGCAGGTACGCGCCTCCGCCGTCGGGGACCAGGCCGCGGCGGACGAACACCTCGATGAACCGGGCCGATTCGGCGGCGATGACCAGGTCGCAGGCGAGCGCGAGGTGCGCGCCGATGCCGGCTGCCGTGCCGTTGACGGCGGCGATGACGGGCTTCTCGCAGTCGAGCACGGCGGTGATCAGGCGCTGCGCGCCGAGCCGGATCATGCGGGCCACGTCGCCCGCGATCCGCTCGCCCGGGGCCGCGGGGGCGCCGCGCAGGTCGGCGCCCGCGCAGAAGCCCTTGCCGGTGGCGGTGACGACGACGGCGCGCACGGCGGGGTCGGCGGAGGCCTCGTCGAGCAGCGCGATGACGCGCTCGCGCTGGTCCCGGGTCACGGCGTTCATGGCCTCGGGACGGTTGAGGGTGATCCAGGAGACGCCGCCCTCGATGCGGTGGAGGACTTCGTCCTCGGGGCTGCCGGTCATTCGGTGCACTCCCCTTCGGGGCAGTCGGATGCGGTGGGTGCGGGGCGTCTGCGGGGGCGCTGCCACCGGGCCCGGGTCCGGGCGGATCCCGGCTCCGGGACGGGGCGGGGGAGACCGCGCAGCAGCGGGGGCCGGAAGCCGGCCCGGCGTCAGCGGCAGACGGCGAGCGCGTCCAGCGCCACCGCCCCCTGCCCGCGCGGGAGCACCATCAGCGGGTTGACGTCCAGTTCCGCCAGCGAACCGCCCAGCTCCAGCGCCATCCGCTGCACCCGCAGCACGACCTCGACCAGCGCGTCGACGTCCGCCGGCGGCGCCCCCCGGACCCCTTCGAGCAGGGCGTGGCCGCGCAGTTCCGTGAGCATCGCGCGCGCCTGGTCCTCGCCGAACGGCGGGACGCGTACCGCCGCGTCGTGGAGCACCTCCACCAGGACCCCGCCCAGGCCCACGGTGACGGTCGGCCCGAAGAGGTCGTCCTGGGTGACGCCGACGACCATCTCGACCCCGCGCTCGACCATCTGGCAGACGAGGATGCCGTCGAGCGGGACGTTCTCGTAGCGGGCGATGTCCGTCAGCTCCCGGTAGGCGTCCCGGATCTGGCTCGCCGAGGTCAGGCCGATCTTCACCAGGCCCAGCTCCGTCTTGTGCGCGAGCTGCGGTCCCGACGCCTTCATCACCACCGGGTAGCCGACCAGGCCGGCCGCCCGGACCGCGGCCGCCGCGCTGGTCACGAGCTGCTCGCGGGGGACCCGTATCCCGTAGGCCCGCAGCAGCTGTTTCGCCGCGTGCTCGCTGAGCTGCTGGCCCGGGCGCATGAGCGCCTGCGCCTTGCGGTACGAGGGGGACGGGGTCCGCGGCGCGTCCTCGAAGGGGGAGCGGTAGGCGGCGGTGAAGCGGTGGTGGCCGAGGTAGGCGCGGACGGCGGTGATGCAGTTGCCGAAGGTGCGGAAGGTGGCCACCCGGGAGGAGCCGAGCAGGGTGGTGCGGTACGCCTCCTCGGTGCCGACCGGGGAGCCCCACACCACGCAGATCAGCTTGTCGGTCTGCTCGGCCGCGTCCACCAGGTCCTGGGCGAGCCTGTCGCTCATGGGCGGGAAGGGGCCGGTGATCGGACAGATCAGCACGCCCACCGAGGGGTCGGCGAGGATCGCGTCGATGATCTTCCGGCCGCGCCAGTCGCCGACGGGGTGGCCGCCGTTGTCCACCGGGTTGGCGACGTTCAGGTACTGCGGTATCCACTGGTGGAGCTCGTCCTGCTTGGCCGGGGAGAGGGTGGGCAGGCTCAGTCCCGCCTCGGTCGCGAGGTCGGAGAAGTGCGCTCCGGTGCCGCCGGAGATGGAGTACACGACGACCCCGTCGGCCTGCGGCGTGCGGGCCCGGGCGAGCAGCGCGGCGGTGTCCTGGAGCTCGTCCAGCCCGTCGACGCGGATGACGCCGAACTGCCGCATCGCGGCGTCCACGACGGTGTCGGCGCCGGTCAGCTTCCCGGTGTGGGAGGCGGCCGTCCGGGCCCCGGTCTCGGTGCGGCCGACCTTGACGGCGACGACGGGGACGCCGTTGCGGGCGGCCCGGTCGGCGGCCAGCAGGAAGGAACGGCCGTCCTTGAGGCCCTCCACGTAGCAGGCGATGGCGCCGACCTCGGGCTGCTCGGCGAAGTAGGAGATGAAGTCGGAGGTTTCGAGGTCGGCCTCGTTGCCCGTGGGGGCCCAGTGGGAGAGCCGGATGCCCAGCTCCTGGAGGGTGTAGACGGGCCGGCCCTGGTGGCCGGACTGGGTGATCAGGGCGATCGCCGGGCCGTCGAGGTCGTCGCGGAACTCCTCGAAGGCGTTGAGGTTGGTGTTGGGGCCGAGCAGGCGGAGCCCCGACCGCCGGACGGCGGCGGCGAGCCGGTCCTGGGCGGCGGCGCCCGCGTCCCCGGTCTCGGCGAAACCGGAGGCGAACGCGACGGCGAACTTGACCTTGGCCTCGGCCAGTTCCTCGATCACCGGCAGCGGATCACCGACGAGGAGGACGGCGAGGTCGACCTGCTCGGGCAGGTCGGCCACGGACGCGTGGCAGGCCAGCCCGAAGACGGTGGGGCGGGTGGGGTGCACGGGGTGGATCCGGGCGCCGACGCGCTCCGCCCAGGCGATGAGCTGGCGGGTGATGCCGGTGTTCGGTCTGCCCTCGGCGTCGGAGGCGCCGATGACGGCCACGGACTCGGGCCGGAAGAACCGGTCCAGGTCGGGGACATCGGCGTGCAGGGGCCGTCCGCTGACGTCCACCGCGACCGTGTCCGAGGCGGACGGCGCCGCCGTGGAGTGGACGGCCGTCCTGGGGGTCTCCCCGCAGGCCTCGACACGTGCGCGGAAGTCGGTGGTGAGGGTGCCGTGAGTAGATCCAAGCATCGTTCCGCCCGCTCCTGCTCGATGAAGCTCAATAACTGACGCGTAGTCAGATTACTGAACTGACGCGCCGTCAGGAACAGTGCTGCGCAGGAAAGGTGGTGGAGGTGGTGTGTGGAACGGTGACAGATCCCTTCGGGGCGGGTCCAGGGCGCGATTCGGCCGCTTCCGCGTTCCGCTACGCGAGCGGGTCGACCGGACGCAGGCCGGTGTCCGGCAGCTCCTCGAACGGCTGTCGCGCGACCTGCGGGCCCAGCCGGCGGGACAGAGCCCGGGCGATCTTCTCGGCGTCCAGGGCCATCTCGCGGAACATCCCGCTGATCGGGTTGGTGAAGCCGGTGAAGTACAGGCCGGGAGCCTGTGCGGGGGTGCGGGCGCCGTGCGCGCGCGGGCGCCCGCGCTCGTCGAGCACGCCCAGGTGCCCGACCAGGCCCTCCAGGCCACGGCGGTATCCGGTGGCGGCGATGACGGCGTCCGGGGTGATCCGCGTACCGTCCGCGAGCACGACCTCGGCCCCCTCGAAGGAGGCGACGGCGGCGACCGGCTCGACCTTCCCCGTGCGCACGGCGTCGATCAGTCCGACGTCCTGGACCGGGACCGCACCCTCCTTGACCCTGCTGTACAGGCCGGTGTCGGGGCGCGGGAGCCCGTACGCGGCCAGGTCGGGGACGGACGACTTGGCGACCAGGGCGCCGAGCCGGTCCACGAGCCGCACCGGCAGCCGCCGCACCAGGATCCCCGTGCGCTGGGCGGCCCAGCCCGCGGTGGAGCGGCGCACGATGTGCGGGACGGTGCGCACGGCGAGCCGCACCCGCCCCGCCCCGCCCTCGGCGAGGTCGACGGCTATCTCGGCGCCGGTGTTGCCGACGCCGACGACGAGCACGTCCCGGCCCTCGTACGGGACGGCGTTGCGGTAGTCGCGGGCGTGCAGCAGCCGCCCGGCGTACGCGTCGCGGCCCGGCCAGCCGGGCAGCGCGGGCGTGTGGTTGAACCCGGTGGCGACGACCACGGCCCGGGCGTCGAGGACCCGGCCGCCGGTGGCGTGCAGGAGCCAGCCGTCCCCGCCGGGGGCGGGGTCGATCCGGGTCACCTCGACGCCGGTGACGATTTCCAGCTCGTGGAACTCGGCGTACTTCTCCAGGTACCGCACCACGTCGTCCCGCGAGACCCACCGCCCGAACCGGCGCGGCATGGCCAGCCCCGGCAGGCCGGAGAGCCGGCGGGTGGTGTGCAGGTGCAGTCGGTCGTAGTGCCCCCGCCAGGAGGTGCCGACGGCATCGGACTTCTCGACGACCACCGCGCGCACCCCGCGGGCGCGCAGCGCGGCGGCCGCGGCGAGGCCGCCGGGACCGGCGCCGATCACGTAGACCGGGCGCGGCTGGGTGGACAGGTCGGGGGCTGTGGGGACTCCGGGCATGAGGAGTGATCGTATCGACACACAGCGTTGATGGGTCTCGGACGAGGAGGGAATCGATTGCGGATCGATCACGGAGGGCCGGGGCGGCCGCCCCGGCTCGGTCGGGATGCGTCCTGAAGGTGACCCCGGCGCGCCGTGCGCCGCCCGTCGGACCCTTGCGGGATCGGCGCCGATCCGGTGAACTGACGTACCGTCAGATCGACGAAGGGGAGGGCCGATGCAGAGCATCTGGCTCAGTGGGGCCGAGTGGCTCGCCGTGCTCCGGACGGGGCTCGGGCTGTGGTGGCTGGAGAGCTGGCGGCACAAGGACAAGAAGGGCTGGTTCGAGCGCGGCACCGGCATCGCCTGGGCCGCCGACGTCGCGGGCAAGCACCGCTGGCCCTTCGTGAAGAACGGCTTCGAGAAGGTCGTCCAGCCGCGCCCGCGGCTGATGGCCTACATCGTGGTCTACGCGGAACTCGCCCTCGGGCTCGGCCTGGTGCTCGGTTTCCTGACCCCGATCGCACTGGTCGGCGGGCTGCTGCTGAACCTGCTCTACCTGATCCTGATGATCCACGACTGGGCCGAGCAGGGGCAGAACGCCATGATGGCCCTCATCTCGCTCGTCGCGCTCTTCGCGATGGCCTGGCAGACCTGGTCCCTCGACGCGGCGATCGGACTGTTCCTGTGAGCACCCGCCACGACCTCCCCGAGACCGACGACTTCACCCGCCCCTACTGGGACGCGGCCGCCGGGGGCCGGCTCCTGCTGCGCCGCTGCGCGGACTGCGGGCGGGCCCACCACTACCCGCGCGAGTTCTGCCCGCACTGCTGGGCCGGCGAGGAGCGGGTGTCCTGGGAGACCGCGAGCGGCCGCGCCACCCTCTACACGTGGTCGGTGATCCACCGCAACGACCTCCCACCGTTCGGGACGCGCGTCCCGTACACGGCGGCCGTGGTCGGCCTGGCCGAGGGACCGCGCATGATGACGGAGGTCGTCGACTGCGAACCGGCCGACCTGCGGATCGACATGCCGCTCGAAGTGGCCTTCCGCGAGGCCGCGGAAGGCGTGTGGGTGGCGGTGTTCCGTCCGGAGGGCGCCGGGCCGCGCGCCTAGGGGCGGGGCGTCCGGCCCGGTCGGCAGGCCCCCCGGTCGGCAGGCCCCCCGCTCGGCAGGCCCCCCCGCTCGTCAGGCCCCCGCTCGTCAGGGCCAGAGCAGCTCGCGGATCCAGGCGATGCCGTCGCCGGTGCGGCGGTAGCGCAGCCGTACGTGCCGGCGGGAGGCGTCGCCCTGGAAGAACTCGACCTCGGCCGGGTCGAGGACGTACCGGGTCCAGGTCGGGGCCGGGGCGTCCGGCTCCGCACCGGCCCGCTCCCAGGCGGCCTCGGAGGCGCGCCGCAGCTCGTCCACGCTGCCGAGCACCTCGCTCTGCCGGCCGGTCAGCGCCGCCGCGAGCGCACCCCGCGAGCGGACCGCCAGGTCCGCCCGGCTCTCCTGCGGTCCGCAGGCGGTGACCCGGCCGCGGATCCGGACCTGCCGGGCGACGGCCGGCCAGTAGAAGACGAGCGCGGCGTCCGGCCGGCCGCCGAGCTGGCGGCCCTTGGCGCTGGTGGCGTGGGAGGCGAAGTGCCAGCCGTGCCCGTCGACGTCGTGCAGCATCAGGATCCGCGCGTCCGGCCGCCCCTCGGCGTCCACCGTGGCCAGGCTCATCGTGTGCGGCTCGGGCGCTCCGGCCGCGGCGGCGTGCAGGAACCACTCCCGGAACAGCGCCGACGGCTCGGCCGGCGCGGCCTGCGGATCGAAGGAGGGCAGTGGGCCGTCCCACACCCGCAGGGAGTGCAGGGTGGCGTGGAACGCCTCGATCTCGGCCGTCTCGTCGCTGGTGATCTCGCGGGTCATGGCGTCCATCGAACACCATCGGAGCAGCTTCGGCGTTCGCCGGATTCCGGGCCTCCGCTGTTCCTATGATGTGCAGCCTTCAACGACTTGAGGTGGGGGCCATCATGGGCAACGGCGGCAGCAGCAGAACGAACGTGATGCGCGGCGGGGCGCTCCGGCGCGCGGCGGTGGCCTTCCTGGTCGCCTGCGCGGCGGTGGCCTGCGGCCCGGCGGGCGGCGACCCGGCCGTATCGCCGCCGCCGAGCCTGTCGGCGTCCCCGACCCCGGCCCCGACGGCCACACCGACGCCGACGCCGGCCCCGACGGACACGCCGGCGCCGACGCCCCCGCCGTCCGCCGTCCCCACGGCGACCCCGACGCCCGCGGCCGCGCCCGCCGCGCCGGTCGTGCGGACGCCCGACGCGAAGCCGGCGCCCACCGGCGGGAGCGCCGGCACGCCGCGCCCGCCCGCCACCAAGGCGCCGACGAAGGCGCCGACCGAGCCCGCGAGCGGCAGCTGCGAGATCGTCTCCAACGCCGGCAACTGCTACAAGGCGGGCCAGTTCTGCCGCAAGGCCGACCTGGGAAGCACCACCCATGCCGAGAACGGCCGCCTGATCCACTGCCGCCCGGACGGCGCCCAGCCCCGCTGGAACTACTGACCGCCACCCGGCACCCGACCGCCACGGCACCGACCGCCACCGGTACTGACCGCCACGGCACCGGCCGCCACCCCGGCCGGGGGAGTTGCCCCGGGCCGGGGGGCGTCGGCGGGGGGGGCGGGGGCGGGCGGCGGCCCGGCTCAGCCCCCGCCCACGATCACCCTGCCGGGCGAGCCGAACCACCCAC
>NZ_JBHYVA010000438.1:0-7287 GCF_042750055.1 Streptomyces sp. NPDC059456 | reverse complement strand
GAACCTCCTGTCTGGCGGTGTGACCCCAACTGCCCGTCCCAGTGCGACGACAGTCGAGTTTCCGACCGCAGAGGGGTCGGGCGACCCAGTTGACGCGGCCGCAATCGTCTGACCCGGCAGGCGTGGAACGCCGAGGGGGCATGTCTCGCGCGGATATTTTGTTCCGCCCCTGGGTGGCGAGGCGCCGGCCCTGCAAGGATGTCCTTTTGGCGCTGAAGGTCGGGCAAGGGGGGCGCGCGAGTGGAACCAGGGCCAACCGTACGCAAAGCGAGCCGCTGGCAGGATTCCGTGCGGCTGCTGCTGTTGATTGCGGCAGCCGCACAGGATCCGACCCCGGATGATGAGGTACCGGACGAGACGGTCGGTGTCGTTCGCACGCAGGTAACTGCCAGCTCACCCGTGAGGGTGTCTCGTTTCACTGCAGAAACGCGCCTGCGCCCCTGGCGGCGCCGCTTCCGGTGCGCCAAACGGTCGGCCTGGTACTCCAGTGCGACTTCGTGATCACGTGTGGTTGGCGTCTGTCCGAGGTGGGTGGTGGGCTTCGGTGCCGGCTTCGTCTGTAGGGTGACCGCTCGCCGATTGGGGAGTCGAGGGGATGCGCATGACCGCAGAGGTACGGGTCGACATGGCACGCAGTCAGGTGTTCGGCGAGGTGGCCGAGCTCTACGACGCCGCTCGACCAGGGTATTCGAACGCGCTGGTCGCGGAGGTTCTGGCGTACGCGGCTCTGGGTGGCTGTGCGGCGGTGGAGGTCGGCGCGGGTACCGGGAAAGCCACGGTGCCGTTCGCCGAGCTGGGCACTCCACTTGTGTGCATTGAGCCCGACCCGCGCATGGCCGAGGTCCTGCGCCGCAACACAGCGCGCTATCCGGGGGTCCGGGTCGAGTGCGACAGGTTCGAGGACTGGCAGCCGGGCGGGCGACGCTTCGGACTTCTCCTCGCCGCCTCGTCCTGGCACTGGGCGGACCCGGAGCGGCGCTGGAACCTGGCACACGCGGCCCTCGCGCCCGGCGGCGCGGTGGCACTGTTCTGGAACCCGCACGGGGTCCGTGATGCAGAGTTGCGGACCGCACTGGCCGAGGTCGACGGCCGTCATGGGATGACCAACACGCCGCACAGCGAGCTGGCGTCCTCCTATGGCGAGGTACCCGGAAGCTCGCTCGGGCTGGACGGCTGGCCGGAGGCTGAATGCCGCCGCGACGGCCGGTTCATCGACCTGCATGCCGTTCGGTACCGACAGGACCAGTACTACGACACCGACCGCTACCTGGGATGGCTGGCCTCGCTCTCAACCTATCGCGTCCTGCCCGCCGATCGGCGCGAGCAGGTCCTGGCCGAGACGGCCCAGGTCTTGGACGCACACGGCGGCGGCATCGGCATGGACCACCTCAGCGAACTCTTCCTCGCCCGGGTGCGGTGAGCTGGGCACCCTTCGATGTCGCGGCGACCCCGGCCGACAGTGCGAGCGGCCACCGCGTGATCACAGGAGTTGTGTGGACGACTGAAGATGGTGCGATGGCCGCGGGCCGCAGTGCAGACACCGCCCGCTGGCACGCGATGTTCGACCAGGCCATGGCGTGCATCGCCGGCCAGTTCAGGCACGTTGAGCCCCGATCAACAGCGCGGGCGTTCGTGCTCGGGCGGCTGTCCGGCGTCGAGCGCAAGATGGGAGTGGCCGGCGCCCCTGCGCGGGCTTCCCGGAAAGAGAATTCCAGGTATGCGCGCAACCTGCCTGTAGCTACTCTCAGCACCATGACCTGGCCCGGTACTGACCCCTCCTGGCTTCCCGATCACCAGCTGCACGTCGTGGCGACCCTGGCCCACGTGGACGACATCGTCGAACGAGCCGCCCGCCTGATCGCGGACTACACCGAGGCGGGCCCGCTCATGCTGGGGGAGACCGTGCGCGGGGACCGCACGGACGTGATCGTCCGCGGCATTGCCCCTCTGCCTGCCATGATCCCCCGGCTTGTGGCCGATGCGCTTACCCAGCTCCGCGCAGCCCTGGAACACTCCCTGTATTCCGAGATCGAGCACCTCCTCGGCCGCCCGCTGGCCGGCCCCGAGGAACGCTGTATCGAGGTCCCCGCCACCGTCACTCCAGAGGCCTTCGACCGATGGCTGGCCGACCGCCGCCGCCGGACCCTGCCCCCGCTCGATGCCGCAGGCCCTCTTGCCGGACGACTGCGCATGCTCCAGCCCTTCCAGCAGGAGGACACCGAGACGCACCCGCTGCGCTTGCTGGCCGAACACACCAACTTGGTCAAGCACCGCATGCCGGCCATCGCCACCACTCGCCTCGGCGCCGTCTACCCCGACCAGCCCCACCCCGGCATTGAGGTCGCAGCCCCCCTGGAACCCGGCACGCGCCGCAGCATCGCCATGGAGCCGGGCGACATTCTGGCCTCTGCCCCACGAGGAGAACGGGCCTACCTCAACATCGTCCCCACCGTCGCGCTCCAGCGCCCGCACACCGGCGAGTGGATCGTCACGGTGCACGAACTCGGCCGGCTGGAGAAGTGGGTGCGCACGACGGCAGTACCGACACTGATCACTGGGCACGGCCAGATGCCTGCCCTTCGGCCACACCTGGACATCACCACGGGCCACGTAGATCTCCGCCAGGCCGCGGCCGCCGCAGGTAGCACCCCCGCTGCCGAGCGCGCCACGCTCAGGATCGCCTCCACGATGGCCCGGCATGATCTCGTGGACCTGATCAGCCGGTGCCCGGGCAGCCCAGACCAGCGCGCCTTGGAGGCATGGACGGAGTCCCTCGCCGACCACGAAGTGGTGGAGCGGATCACCGGTTTCCAGGCTGCGGCCCCGATGGTCACCCTGGTAACCCTCGTCGCAGAAGCGCTGGCACATGCGTCCCGCTGAGCCCAGGAGCCGGTGACCCCTAGAACAAAAGGCCCCCGTGATGCCCAGCGGAGCAGCGCTCCATGTGTCAGAGGCGGGCCGTACTACCCGTTATGACCCGGCCTGGCTCCGGCCTGTCGCCGGGGTACACGGGTAGGGGCACCCATAGCGTGCGGGCATGCCTGATGTCCTGTCTGCCCGAAGCAGTCGACGCTCTTGTCCGGCTATGGGACGGACAGGATGTTGCCACCGCCGAGCACGCCACAGGCGTCGAGGTCCGGGTGGTGTTCACCGCGGCCCGCCGACACGGCCCTCGCCCTGCTCCTGGCGGGCACCGACCCCGACGGCATCGGCGCCGCCGGCATTACCGAACGCGCCGAGTACCTGCGCCTCCTCGCTCTGGGCTGCACGCCGAGCCTGGCTGCGCAGATTCTCTTCGACGGCGCCGGCAAGGCCAGTCACTGGCGCCGCGACGATCCGGCGTTCGTATCGGGTGGGCGGCACGGGGGCGCTCGTGCGCGGCGCGGACCGACTTCCCCCGAAAGATATCCATGAGGTCTCTGGACCGCCGCCGGGCTGTGCTGCTTCACCCCCGAGCGCCGACGCGCCTTCCTCGACCGCTTGGAAGCCGGCCTGTCTGATACCGCCGCGGCGGCCGAAGTCGGGATCATCACCGCCGTGATCTACCAGCGACGCCGGCGCGATCCGGCGTTCACCGCGGCGATGGACGCCGCCCACCGCGAGCACCCACGTTCGCCGGATGCGGCGCCCACCGTCGACGACTGGGAAGCATTCTTCGGCGTCAGGGCCCCGGCGTCGCACTGCGACAGGCCGCTCTCGCTGCCGGTATTCGGCCCGAGGTCGTCTACCACCGCCGCCGCGCGGACCGTGCATTCGCTCACCGCACCGACCAACAGCGCACCGCCCGGTAAACGGCGGCGGCTAGGCCGCGGGGCATGCCGGTCGAGCCCGTGCCGATAGGGCGTGTACGGGCAAGGCCTGCCCGAGGACTTCTGGGCACCGTCCCGCAACTGATCATCCCGAATGGGGTCCGGGCTTCGGATTGAATCCGGGGCTCGGGCCGTATTGCGCTGTGGTGGGTCAGGTTCCGCAGGAGTGGTTGCGTAGCTGGCGCCGCAGTAGTTCAGCCGCCTCGAAGTTGGCGACGCGTTCGGCCACTTGTAGGTCGGCCTCCAGTCGGCGGTGCAGTGCACACGCGTGCTTCAGAGGCGCCGGGCGTTCCGGCCTGATAGCTTCCCGTGCTTGCTGTGCTGCCGCTGCCATGTCGTACCTCCGTGTTGCCCCTGGTGCTGGGTATGGTCTCGCTGCTGGGGGGCTCGGCCTAGTGTGATCGGGGGTGGCAAGGGGGGCCCGAGCTGCCGAATCCTTCTGTCTAGTGGCAGTGCTGGTAGCAAGATGGCCCTATGGATATCGGGGAGTTGATCCGGGATCTTCGTAGGGCTCGTGGGTGGAGCCAGGGGCGGTTAGCGTCGGAGATCAACAAGGTTCACGGCACGACGTTGACCCGGGAGTATGTGAGCAACTGGGAGCGGGGCCGGGTCAGGCCCGGTCCGTTCTACCTGGCTGCGCTGTCCGCCGTGCTCGATGTTCCTCTGGCTGTCCTGGAGGGTGAAGTGGACCGACGGGTGTTCCTTACCGATGTGGCCGGGGCTGCGATAGCCCCTGTTGTTGCCTCTGATCTGATCAGCGCGGGATTCGCCGCACGGCTGCGGGGCGGGCCGTCAGCCCAGGAGTGGGAAGCCAAGCTTGCAACGTACGGCACGGAGTACATGTCGATGGGCGCGGCGGACATCCAACGTCGTGTTTCTGGTGAGCTTGTCACGGTGCAGCAGCAACTTGACGACCCTCGGTTGTGGTCTGTCGCCTCTCGGCTGATGACCCTCTACGCGAAGACGTTCCCGGGGGCGGACGGGTCCAGGGCGGTGCACTGGTATCGGATGGCGGCGACTGCCGCGGATGAGTCCGGCGACGACGATGCGCGGGTATGGGTACGGGGGCGGGCCGCCATTGCCCTGGGCTACGAGGGTGCCTGTCTCGGGGTGGCCGACGTTCTGGCCGACCAGGCCATGGCGATATCGGACCGCCCCTCCCTGGGCTTGCTGAACGCGGTCATGGGCAAGGCACACGCGGCGGCGATCCGCGGGGACCAGGCAACGGCGCTCCACCTGGCGGACCGGGGCCGGCGCCTGTTCGACATCGCGGGGTCGCACGCGCAGACCAGTGACTACGCCGTGCCCTGGTGGCGCATGAACGTCTTCCTATCGCTGCTCCTGGCTCGTCTGGGCGACGAACGGGGGGCGGTGCAGGCCCAGGAGGCCGCGCGCCGGGAGCTCCCCGCGGAGCTGCCGCGTTTCGCGACGCACTTGGAGTTGCACCGGGGACTCATGCTGGCCCGGTCCGGGGACGTGCTGGGCGGGGCCGCCTACGCCCGGGCGGCCCTGGATGCCCTGCCGCCGGAAAAACACTCCCTCACACTGCGGTTGCTGATGGCGGAGATCGAACAGGCCTGACGGCCGGCCCCGCCCACCCCGCCACCGTGCCGGTGTCCGCCTACTCCAGCACCCCGAGCGCAGTATCCGGACGGCAGCGCGGGCAGGCAGACACACCCCCGGCGAGCAGCCGCCGCACCTGCGCCGCAGACGCGGGTGCGCACCGCCGGCTGCTGTCCCAGCACCCCCCCCGGCATGGACGCGGACCGGGGGCCGGCCCACCCCGATCCCGCGTTCCACCAGCCACGCCGCAGGCTCGGGCGCCGGCCGCCTCCTGCTCCTCGGCCGCAGAGAGGGCGGCTTTTGTGCGGCGCAGCTCGCCGCGCAGGTAGGTGACCAGCGTCCGCAACCGAGTG
This sequence comes from Streptomyces sp. NPDC059456, assembly GCF_042750055.1. Classification (NCBI taxonomy): domain Bacteria; kingdom Bacillati; phylum Actinomycetota; class Actinomycetes; order Kitasatosporales; family Streptomycetaceae; genus Streptomyces; species Streptomyces sp. NPDC059456. The sequence goes on along the minus strand of NZ_JBHYVA010000438.1, from coordinate 1,562 downwards.
GCGTCGGGCGGCAGGATGGCCACGCTCAGCTCCCGTACTGTGCCCGCCGCGCGTCCCTGCATGACGGGCAGGTGGGCGACGCGCCGGGACCATCGCCCGCTACGGCCGCGTCGACCTCCTCTGCATCGACAAACTCGGCCACATGGAACTCGACCGCCGCGGCGCCGAACTCCTCTTCCAGGTCCTGACTGAACGGGAGGAAAAGAACAGCGTCGCGATCGCCTCGGCCGAATCCTTCTCTGGCTGGACAAAGACGTTCACCGACCCTCGCCTATGCGCGGCCATCGTCGACCGCCTCACCTTCGGCGGCAACATCATCGAAACCGGCACCGACTCCTATCGCCTCGCCACCACCCGCGCCCGCGCCGGGCAACAGCCGATCAGCTGAACCCATCCCGAGGACCTGGCCTCCGTTCTGACGAGCTCCAGGCTTCTTCCGGATCACCTGACGACAGTCAGACAAGTTGGCACGCAACGCTGCGATGAGATTGAGTCTGCACGTCAAGTGATCTAGAAGTCAGAAGGGTTGACGGTGTTCAAGACAGTACGGGGGTTTGCGGGTGGAGCAGCGTTGATAGTGGCGCTGACGGCGTGCGGAAGCGACGGGGACGCTGAGGCGGGTGCTGTCGGCGCCGTCGGGGGCGGCGAGGCGAAGGCTCCGGTGGTCGTGACCGAGGACATGATCCGTACGGCCCTCATCAGCAAGTCGGCAGCGCCACAGGGCTGGCGGCCAGTGGGCGGCGTCCAGATCGACAAGGACGGCGCCGACAACATGCGGGAATGCGAGGAGCAGACGAAGACGAACTGCGGCGGCTTCGTCTCGGTCGGGTCAATTCGCCTCTTCCTCGAAGAGGGCGGGACGGCGAGCGAATCGAGTATCAGGTTCACCATCGTGTCGTTCCGGTCGGTGGACGACGCGAAGGCAGGGCTGAAGGGCATGACAGCCGAAGCTCGGCGGAAGGCCGGGTCCGAGGCGAAGCCGCTGAAGATCTCGGCGGGCGCGGACGAGACCGACGCCTTCACGGGCCCGCACACCGAGGTCATGATGCGCGTCAAAAACGCCCTGATCCGGCTGGAGAGCGGGAACCTGAAGGAGAACCAGCCCCAGCCCTACGGCGACTTCGCCAAGCTCCAGATCGACCGCCTCAACAAGACGATCGAGGGCAAGAACCCCGACGCCTGAGGCCGGCACCGTTGCGACGGCCGGGCTGCAAGAAGGCGTCCCGGCCGTTCCCCTGTGCTGATCCGATCTTCCTCGCGACGTGGGCCTGGCCAACGTGGAATGGCGCGGGTCGAGCCTTGGCCGAGCTGAAGCGGCAGCGCGGTGGGCGTTGGCGTGGTCCAGACGTTTCTGCTTCTGACCGACATTCCCGAGCCACTCGGGCAAGAACCGCTGCCAGCAATCGCCGACATTCGTACTCGTATCTCACCTACGTAGCCACTCTCGGCTTGTCGCGAGGTGGGGCCGTGTCGGCGGCGCCCAGGCGTCCGTAGCGGGGCCCGGCCGGGGTGGGGGGTGTGCGGCCGGGGCCCGCCCGGCGGGCACCCACCCCACACTCTAT
>NZ_JBHYVA010000437.1:6815-7297 GCF_042750055.1 Streptomyces sp. NPDC059456 | reverse complement strand
ACGCCGCCGTCCGCCCCCACGGCACGAGGGGCAGCCCGCCCGAGGCCAGCCGCCCGGCCAGCGCCGGACGGGCCCGTACCGCATCCGACAGCCCGGGCCCTCCTTCCGCCAGGCCGTCGTACACCTCCACCCCCTCCCACTCCAGCAGCCGGCCGACCCGCTCGATCCAGCCCGGGGGCACCGCCCCGGGCAGCACCAGCGCCCCCGGCCACGGGCTGTAGAACGCGGCCAGGCAGGCGTAGTGGTGTGCGGCCCGCTGGTCGCGGTCCAGGGAGGCGTCGGCGAACTGGGTGTTGTACTCGGCGACGTTGCCCACGTGCACCGCCGGTCCGCCGCCCGTCCAGGCCCGCGCCCAGGCGGCGAGCGGTGCGGGCGCGACCTCGAACCGCACCAGCCCGGTGGGTACGTCGTGGGGGGGCGGGGGGGGCCCCGCGGCCCCCCGCGGGCCCGGAGGCGCCCAAGGGCGGGCCGGCGGCGGCGCG
>NZ_JBHYVA010000437.1:0-6805 GCF_042750055.1 Streptomyces sp. NPDC059456 | reverse complement strand
CGCGCGGGGGGGGGGGGGGGCGGGCGCCCCCGCGACCCCCACCCCCCGGGTGGGTCCGAGGCGCGCGCCGGCCCGCCCGGGCGACGGCGCATGCGGCGCGCCCATCGCCCGGTAGAAGCCGGCCGCATGCGGATCGGAGTCGATCAGCAGCCTGCGGAAGCCGAGTCCGGCGGCCCGGCGCAGCGCGTCACGGTACAGCCGCCGTCCCACGCCGCGCCCGATGGCGTCCGGCTCCACGAACAGCAGTCCCAGCCGGGCCACCGGCGGCGCGCCCTCCAGGGAGGCGAGCCCCAGCACCCGGCCGCCGGACGGGTCTTCGGCCACCACGATCCGGCGGTCGGCCACCTCCCCGGCCCTGATCCTCAGTTCCGGCGCACAGGACGCCAGGAAGGGCCCGTCGTACCCCCAGTACGCCTTGGAGCGGAGCACGAGGGCGGTGAGCGCCCGGGCCTCGCCGGGCCCCGCCGCCCTGAGCTTTACCATTCCCTGACCTCCCCATGGTCTGCCGCGGGACCGTGCGATAGATTCGGCCACCCTGACGGCAGGAGCGCGTCAGGTACGGCAGGTCCTTCCTACCCCCGCGGAGAACGGCTTCTCAATGAGCGACATCGTCAACGGACTTGGCCGCACCAGCGCCTTCGGCGCCCTCGGCCTGGTCCTGCTGGTCCTCGGCATCGTCCTGGTGGACGTGCTGACGCCCGGGAAGCTCCCGAAGCAGATCTGGGAGGAGCGCAACCGGAACGCGGCCATCATGCTGAGCTCCGCGCTCCTCGGCGTCGGCGGGATCGTCTTCACCTCGATCTGGACCACGTACGACGACTTCGGCAAGGGCCTGCTGTCCACCGCCGCGTTCGGCGTGCTCGGCCTGGTCCTGATGGGCGTGGCCTTCCTGGTGCTGGACTGGGTGACCCCCGGCAAGCTCGGCGCGATCGTCGTCGATCCGCAGCCGCACCCGGCGGTGTGGGTCACGGCCTCCTGCAACCTGGCGGTGGCCGCCATCGTGGCCGCCTCGATCGCCTGACCCACCCGCCCCCCACCGCGGCTACGCCAGCCCCAGGGCGAACACGGCGAACCCGGCCGCCAGCACCCCCGCGAGGGTGCGCCGCACCGCCGTCGCCCGGGTCCACGGCGCCTCGAACCGGCGCGCGTACCGGGCGATGCCCACCAGCAGGACGGCGAACACCGGCATCCACGCCAGCCGCGCCGCGATCCAGGCGGGGCTGTCCGGAGCCGTCGTCAGACCGGTCAGCGCGCCGGCGAACGAACCGGGCACGGCCGCCGCCAGCATGGCCGTCTGGTGCCAGCACAGGATCGTCATCGCGCACAGGTTGATCACGACGACCGGGGCCCACAGCGCCGGCCGGGCCAGCAGCTTCGCCAGCCGGTCGCGCAGCAGCATCGCCGCCCCCGACTGCGCCGCGGCCAGGGCGAGGACCAGCAGCGACGGCGGGTGCGAGTTGGTGCGCGCCGCACCCGGCACCCCGACCATCGACGCCGGGTAGTGGAACACCGTCAGCAGCGCCGCGAACAGCACCGTCCCGCCCACGAGGAGCAGCCGGGCGCCGCGGCGCCCGATCCGCCGCTCGCCCCAGTCCACGCCGAGCTGGTACGCGAACAGCCAGCCCGGCAGGACGTTGACCACCGCGAGCCAGGACGGCACGGATGCGGCGAACGGCCCGTACCGCAGGAAGTCCACCACCGCGACCGAGGCGAACAGCGGGGCCGCCGCCCAGCCGCCGAGCCGCCGCGACGCCCGCACGCAGTACGGGGTCAGGGCGGTGACCACCACGTACACCCCGACGAACCACAGCGGTTGGACCACCAGCGTGGCCCCCGTCCGCAGCGTGGCCTCCGGCACCCCCGCCGCGTACAGCACCGGCGCGGCCAGCGCCCACACCGCGGTGACCCCGAGCACCGGCCGTCCCAGCCGGGCGATCCTGCCCTTCAGCCAGGCCCCGGCGGAGCCCGGACGGCGGTGGTAGGAGAGCACCGAGGCGTACCCGCCGACCAGGAAGAAGATGCCGAGCATCTGGAGCACCCAGCTCGCCGGGGCGAGCGCGCCGAACGCGGACAGCGGGCTGGCGTTGTGCAGGCCGCCGTCCGCGTCGAGGGTGAACCCGCCGAGCAGCCAGTGCCCGGTGGGCACGGCCAGCAGGGCGAGGGCGCGCAATCCGTCGACGGCCCGGTCGCGGTGGGCGGGGGTCTGCCGCTCGATCCGGTCGGCCGTCCGCTTCAGCAGCAGGGTCGGGGAACTCATCGGACCTCGCCCTTCGCGATCGCGGCGAAGGCCGCCAGGGACCGGGTGCCGGGTACGAGGTAGCCGGTGTGGCCGTGCACGTCGCCGGCGGGCACCGGGCGGGCGCCGAAGGCGGGGGAGGCAGGATCGGCGCCGTGGCCGAGCCCGGCGAGCCGCACGTTCGGTACGTCGGCGATCCAGTCGGAGGGCCCCCGGGCCGCCCAGACGCGGGCCCGGGTGTGCAGGCCGGCAACCGTGTCGGCGTGCATGCCGGGGGAGCCGAACACGACGATGTCGCTCGCGTCCGTGCGCCGGGCCGCCAGACCCCCGACCACCGAGCCGTAGCTGTGGCAGAACAGCACCGGATCGGGTGCGCCGACCGCGTCCAGCCCCTGCGTGAAGCGGACCAGCCGGTCCGCGCCCGCCTCGGCGAGCCGCCCCGAGGCCGCGTCCAGACCGACCCCGACGGGCGTGGTGTAGCCGGTCCACGCGATCACCGCGGTGTCCGCGCCGGCCGCGGCGCGCAACGACCGGGCCATCCCGGCCGGGCCGGTGGCCGGCGCGCGCTTCGCGTCGTACGTGGTGGCGTCGCTGTCCGAACCCGGTACGACCACCGATACGTGCGCGGCCCGCCCCAGATCCCCGAACACCTCGACGACCTGGCCCCGCCCGCGCGGATCGAAGGCGAGGATCCGGCGGCCCGGCGAGGCGAGCGAGGCGTAGCGCGCCTCGCCGGTCGCGAGGACGGCCAGCCGGTTGGCCTCGTACCGGAGGGTGACGGGGGCGCCGTCGAGGTTGCCCACCACCAGCGGGTGGCGCCGTACGAGCTCCCCGCGCTCCGCGTCGTCGAGCCCGGCGAAGAACCGGGCCACCTCGTGCGGCGGGGTGCCCGCCGGGTCGGGCAGCGGCCGTCCGGCCGCGGTGTCGGCCCGCCAGGCGGCGGCGCCCGGCGGCGGCCCGGTGACCGCCTGGACGCCGTCGCCGGCAGCCCATCCCGCGGTCCCCCCGACCACGGCCAGGGCCAGTGCGGCCGCGGCCAGGGTCCTTCCGAAGCGGCGCATGCCCCTTCTCCTCTCCTCGTGACGAGGAGGAAGGTAGGAAGGAGGTACCGCACCGGACGTCGGACCGTGGTGCCAAGTCGGATGTCATACCCCGGTAGGGGGTGGAGGAGAGACGCCGGGTCAGTCGCTGTCGCCGGGGCGGACCAGGCCGGCCTCGTAGGCGAAGATCACGGCTTGGGCCCGGTCTCGCAGGTCCAGCTTGGCCAGCACCCGTCCGATGTGCGTCTTCACCGTCTGTTCCGCCAGCACCAGGTGGCCGGCGATCTCCTGGTTCGACAGGCCGCGCGCGATCAGTTCCAGCACCTCGGTCTCCCGCGGGGTCAGCCCGTTCAGTCGCAGCGCCGGGTCCTTGCGCGGGGCCGGGCGCTGCTGGACGAAGTCCGCGATCAGCCGCCGGGTCACCGAGGGCGCCAGCAGGGCCTCGCCCGACGCGACCACCCGGACCGCCGCGATCAGATCGGCGGGCGGCGCGTCCTTCAGCAGGAACCCGGAGGCGCCCGCGCGCAGCGCCTCGTACACGTAGTCGTCGATGTCGAAGGTGGTCAGCATCAGCACCCTCGGCCGGTGCACGACCCCCGGCGGCGGGCTGAGCAGCTCCCGGGCCGCCGCCAGGCCGTCCATCTCCGGCATGCGCACGTCCATCAGCACCACGTCGGGATGCACGGTGCGCGAGACCTGCACCCCCTGCCGCCCGTCGGGGGCCTCGCCCACCACGTCGATGTCGGCCTGCGCCGACAGCAGGGCGGCGAACCCCGCGCGCACCATGGCCTGGTCGTCGACGATGATCACCCGGATGGTCAACTGGCTTCCTCGCTGGCTTCGTTCAGGGGCAGGCGGGCCGCGACCCGGAAGCCGCCGTCGGGCAGCGGACCGGTGTCCAGCGTCCCGCCCGTCAACCGTACGCGCTCCCGCATGCCGACCAGCCCGTGCCCGGTGCCCGAACTCTCCAGGGCGCGCGCGGCGTCCCGGGCCGCCGGGCCGTTGACCACCAGCACGAGGACCTCAGCGGCGTCGTGCGTCACCGACACCCGGGTCTCGGCGCCCGGCGCGTGCCGCACCACGTTCGCCAGCGCCTCCTGCACGATCCGGTACGCCGACAGGTCCACGGCCGGCGGCGCCGCCCGCTCCGCCCCGGCGGCGAGCGACAACTCCACCGGCTGCCCGGCCCGTACGGTCGCCTCCACCAGCTGCTGGATCCGGCCGATGCCCGGCTGCGGGGCCAGCTCGCCGGCGCCGCCCGCCTCGCCGTTCGTCCCGTCGCCGCGCAGCACCGTCAGCAGCCGCCGCATCTCGCTCAGCGACTCGCGTGCACTGCCCGCGATCGCCGCGAACTCCTCCTGCACCGGCCCGGGCAGGCCGGGCAGCCGGTACGGCGCGGAATCCGCCTGCACGGTGATCACCGACATGTGGTGGGCCACCACGTCGTGCAACTCCCGGGCGATCCGCGCCCGCTCCTCCAGCAGGGTCCGCCGGGCCCGCTCGGCCTCGCTGATGCTCTCCTGCTCGGCGACCCGCTGCTGCGCGTCGCCGATCCCGCGCAGGGCCCCCGTCACGGCGAGGAAACTGCCGCTCAGCACGAAGAGCAGCGCGGCCGTGGTGGTCACCCCGTCCGGCTCGAAGAAGCCGAGCACCACGCCGACGGCGCCCGTCACCAGCCACACCCCGACCAGGGTCCGGATGGACGCGCGCAGTCCCAGGCAGACCATCAGCACCAGGTACCCGACGATGCTCATCGGCGTCCACGGCCAGGCGTGCCCGGCCACCTCGTCGGCGTGGGTCAGCACCACCGCGCCGACCGTGTCCGCGACCAGGACCATGGCCCACGCGGGCAGCGGCCGCGTCACCGCCAGCAGCAGCGGCACGGTCTGGGCCACGCCCAGCGCGCCCGCCCAGCCGCCGCCCGCCTTGTAGTCGTTGGTCAGCACGGCGATGGTCGCCGGCAGCAGCGACACCACGAAGATGCCGGCGACCACGTACGGCAGCATCCGCTGCCAGGCCTTGGGCGCCTGCGCGAACAGCGGCTCCGCCGCCCGGGCGGGCGTGCGCAGCACCGCCGTGAACCGCATCGGCGCCCGTGACGCCTTCCCGGGGGCCGGTGTACCGGACCGGGCTTCATCCTGATCGCTCATGATCGCACCAGCCTATGCGCCCGAGGGACGCGCGAGCGGGCAGGAGTAGGCTGCTCGCCGTCGATCAAGGGGGATCACGTCCACATGGGCACGGCTGCTGCGCTCGAAAAACTCGTCCCGGTACTGCTGGCGTTCGGCGGCGGCGTGCTGCTGGCCCGCCGCAAGACCGTCCCGGCCGAGGCCTCCAAGGTGTTCGCCGACTACGCCTTCCTCTTCGCCGTCCCCTGCTACCTGTTCGGCAACATCTACAAGAGCGACCTCGGCGCCCTCTTCAACTGGCGGGCGATCGGCGCCTACGCCGCGGCGGCCGCCCTCGCGGTGCTCGCCATCGCCTGCGTCTCGGCCGCCCGCGGCATGCGGGAGCCGCGCGACGTGGCGCTGCGCGTGATGGCCGGGGTCCAGGTGAACACGGCCTATTTCGCCGTCCCCGTGTTCATCACTTTCTTCGGCACGGCCGCACCGATCTTCCCCGTCCTGCTCTTCCAGGTCTGCGTGCTCTCCCTCGTCGTCATCTCCATCATGGAACTGGGCCGTGCCGGAGCGGGCACGGGCGGTCCCGGGCAGCGGCTCTCGCGGGCCGTCGCCGCCTCGCTCGCCACCCCCGTGGTGCTGTCCTGCAACGCCGGAATCCTGCTCAACCTCCTCTCGGTGCACCTTCCCCGGGTCGTCCTGGACGGGGCCGCGTTCGTCGGCGACAGCGCCTCGCCGATCGCCCTGTTCGCCCTCGGCCTGCACCTGGGCGGGACGGGGCTGGACGTCCGGGGCACCTCCCGCGAGGAGCTGGCCCTGATCGCCTTCAAATGCCTGGCCTTCCCGCTGCTGGCCTGGGCGGTGTGCGGGGTGCTGTTCGGCGTACGGGGGCAGTGGCTGACGTACCTCGTCCTGATCGCCGCGATGCCCACCCCGCAGAACCTGTTCGTCTTCGCCCAGCGCTACGACGTCGGCGTGGACCTCTCCGCCTCCCTGGTGGTCAAGAGTTCGGTCGTGTCGCTGCTGCTGCTCCCGGTCTGGCTGCAGACTGTCGCCTCATGAGCACACCGATACGAACCGCCGCCACGGACACCGCCGTTGCCGCGACCGGATGGGGGCTGCTGGCCGCCTGGGCCCTGCACGACCTGGAGGAGGTGGCGACCGTGGGACGCTGGGCCCGCACCCGCGTCCCCGTCCTGCGCGAACGCCACCCCCGGGTCCCCGACCGCGTCTGGGACCTGCTGGGCAGCACGGACGGGCGGCAGTTCGCCCGCGCCGTCGGGGTGATGGGCGTCATCGTGGCCGCGGCGGCCGCCGACGGCCACCCCACCGGCGGCCGGACCGCCTTCAACCACCCCGCTCTGAACGGCTTCGGCCTGGCCGGCCTCGACCCCCACGCGCCGGCGGCG
>NZ_JBHYVA010000436.1:0-7298 GCF_042750055.1 Streptomyces sp. NPDC059456 | reverse complement strand
CGCCCCCCGCCGCGCGGCCCGCGCCGCGCCCGCGCCGCCGCCGGGGCCCCGGCGCAGGCCGCCGGCCGCCCGGCCCCGGCGCCACCGCAGCAGCGCCAGCGCCGCGGAGCGCCGACCAAACTCGTCGTCTCCGAGGGCACCCTCACGGGCACCACGGTCGCCCTCGCCGGGCAGACGATCACGCTGGGCCGCGCCCACGACTCCACGATCGTGCTGGACGACGACTACGCCTCCAGCCGCCATGCCAGGATCTACCCCGACCGTGACGGCCAGTGGATCGTCGAGGATCTCGGGTCCACCAACGGCACGTATCTCGACCGGACCCGGCTGACCACCCCGACGCCCATTCCGCCGGGCGCCCCGATCCGCATCGGCAAGACCGTCATCGAGCTGCGGAAGTAGTACGAGAATGAGCGAGCGGAGCGAGCGAGCCGCGGCAGTCCGGCCCATCCGGGACACGGATCCGAGCGCGCTCCCGACCGGAGGGTGGGCAGTGTGGCTCGAGACCGGTTGTACCCGGAGGAATCGACTGGGCAGGTGCGCATGAGTCTGTCCCTGCGGTTCGCCGCCGGATCCCACAAGGGCATGATCCGCGAGGGCAACGAGGACTCCGGCTATGCCGGTCCCCGTCTCCTCGCCGTGGCCGACGGCATGGGCGGCCAGGCCGCCGGAGAGGTCGCCAGCTCCGAGGTGATCTCCTCCCTCGTGCAGCTCGACGACGACGTCCCGGGCTCCGACATCCTCACGTCGCTGGCCACGGCGGTGCAGCGGGCGAACGACCAGCTGCGCGTCATGGTCGAGGAGGACGCCCAGCTCGAAGGCATGGGCACCACCCTGACCGCGCTCCTGTGGACCGGCCAGCGCCTGGGACTCGTCCACGTCGGCGACTCCCGCGCCTACCTGCTGCGCGACGGCGTCCTCACGCAGATCACCCAGGACCACACCTGGGTCCAGCGGCTCGTCGACGAGGGCCGCATCACCGAAGAGGAAGCCACCACCCACCCGCAGCGCTCCCTCCTCATGCGGGCGCTCGGCAGCGGTGACACCGTCGAGCCCGACCTCTCGATCCGCGAGGTCCGCACCGGCGACCGCTACCTCATCTGCTCCGACGGGCTGTCCGGCGTCGTCTCCCACCAGACCCTGGAAGAGACCCTCGCCGGCTACCACGGCCCCCACGAGACCGTGCAGGCCCTGATCCAGCTCGCCCTGCGCGGCGGCGGACCGGACAACATCACCTGCATCGTCGCGGACGTCCTCGACACCGACAGCGGCGACACCCTGGCCGCCCAGCTGAACGACACCCCGGTCGTCGTCGGCGCGGTCGCCGAGAACCAGCACCAGCTCTTCGACGGCGGCAACGCCATGCAGACCCCGGCGGGCCGCGCCTCCGGCCTGGGCCGCCAGGCTCCCCCTCCGGCGGGCGCGTTCGGGCCCCCCGGCAGCGGTGACGCCCCCGGCTACGGATACCCCGACCAGAGCCAGGGCGGCGGCGCGTACGGCAGCTTCGGCGAACCCGACCCGTACGACGACGACTCCCGCTACGAGGACACGTACGACAAGCCCCGCCGGCGCCGCGGCAAAGGGCGCAAGTGGACCACCCGCACCCTGATCCTGCTGATCGTCGCCGGTGTCGTCGGCGGCGGCCTGTACGCCGCGCACCGCTGGACGCAGACGCAGTTCTACATCGGCGTCAAGGGCGAGCACGTCGCGCTGTTCCGCGGCATCAGCCAGAACCTCGGTCCGCTGGAGCTCTCCAAGGTGGAGACCGACCGGCCCGACATCGAACTGAAGTACCTGCCGCCCTTCAAGCGCAAGCTGGTCGAGGCCACCATCACCGAAACCAGCCTCGACGGCGCCCGTCAGAAGATCGACGAACTCGGCGTCCAGGTCACCGCCTGCAAGAAGGACGGGGAACGCCGCGCCGCGGAAGCGCAGAACCCACCAGCATCCGGCCCCAGCCTGACTCCCTCGGAGCAGTCGCTGGTCGGCCTCTGCGGCAAGCAGTAGTAGACACCCGCGGGCACAGGGGGCCTGCCACACCATGAGCGTTGTCACCAACACGACCACCATCGGCGCCATCGAGCTGCCGAGCCGGCGGAACACCGAGCTCCTGCTGCTCGTCTTCGCCGTGGTCATCCCGATCTTCGCCTACGCCAACGTGGGCCTGGCGATCCACGGCAAGCTGCCGCCCGGCATGCTCGCGTACGGCGGCGGCCTGGCCGTCCTCGCCGGCATCGCCCACGTCGTGGTGCGCCGCTACGCGAAGTACGCCGACCCGCTGCTGCTGCCGATCGCCACGCTGCTCAACGGACTCGGCTGCGTGCTGATCTGGCGCCTCGACCAGTCCGAGCGGCTGCAGAACCTGGCCAAGCGCAGCTTCGGCGGATTCTCCGAGTCGGCCCCCCGCCAGATGCTGTACACCGCCGTGGCCATCGCGATGTTCGCCGCCGTGCTGCTGATGCTCAAGGACCACCGCACGCTGCAGCGGTTCACGTACATCTCCATGGCCGCTGCGCTGGTCCTGCTGATCCTGCCCGTCATCCCGGGCCTCGGCGCGGACGTCTTCGGCGCGAAGATCTGGATCAGCGTCGGCGGCTTCTCCATCCAGCCCGGTGAGTTCGCGAAGATCGTGATCGCGATCTTCTTCGCCGGCTACCTGATGGTGAAGCGCGACGCGCTCGCCCTGGCCAGCCGCCGCTTCATGGGCCTCTACCTGCCGCGCGGGCGCGACCTCGGCCCGATCCTGATGATCTGGGCGATGAGCCTGCTCGTCCTCGTCTTCGAGAACGACCTCGGCACCTCGCTGCTCTTCTTCGGCATGTTCGTGATCATGCTGTACGTGGCCACCGAGCGCACCAGCTGGATCGTCATCGGCCTGCTCATGAGCGTGGGCGGCGCCGCCGTGGTCGGCGCTACCGCCAGCCACGTCAAGGTCCGCGTCACCGCCTGGCTCGACCCCTTCGCCTGCTACTCCAAGTCGGGCGCCTGCGAGCAGGTCGGCCAGTCGATCATGAGCTTCGGCTCCGGCGGCGTCCTCGGCACCGGCTGGGGACAGGGCAACTCCGACCTGATCGGATTCGCCGCCAACTCCGACTTCATCTTCGCCACCGTCGGCGAGGAGCTCGGCCTCGCGGGCGTCATGGCCTTCCTGCTGCTCTACGGCCTGATCATCGAGCGCGGCGTGCGCACCGCCCTCGCCGCCCGCGACCCCTTCGGCAAGCTCTTCGCCATCGGCCTCTCCGGCGCCTTCGCCCTGCAGATCTTCGTGGTCGCCGGCGGAGTCATGGGCCTCATCCCCCTGACCGGCATGACCATGCCGTTCCTCGCGTTCGGCGGTTCGTCCGTCCTCGCCAACTGGGCCCTCATCGGGATCCTCATCCGGATCAGCGACACCGCACGCCGTCCCGCACCGGCCCCGGCTCCGTCCCCCGACTCCGAGATGACCCAGGTGGTCCGTCCGTCATGAACAAGCCCCTGCGCCGCATCTCGATCTTCTGCGGGCTGCTCGTCCTCGCGCTGCTGATCCGGACCAACTGGCTCCAGTACGTCCAGGCAGAGGAACTCAGCACCCGCAAGGAGAACCGCCGGGTCCAGATCGCCCAGTACGCCACCCAGCGCGGCAACATCATCGTCGCGGGCGGGCAGGCCATCACCGGTTCCGACACCACCGACGGCAGCGACTACAAGTACAAGCGGACCTACATCGACGGCCCGCTGTGGTCGCCGGTGACGGGCTACGCCTCCCAGGCCTTCGGCTCCACCCAGCTCGAATCCCTCGAAGACAAGATCCTCACCGGCAACGACGACCGGCTGTTCTTCGACCGCACCATCGGCATGTTCACCGGCGAGAAGAAGGCCGGCGGCAACGTCGTCACCACGCTGATGCCCGACGCGCAGAAGGCCGCCTTCGAGAAGCTCGGCGACAAGACCGGTGCCGTCGCCGCGATCGACCCGCGCACCGGCGCCATCCTGGCCCTGGTCAGCACTCCCTCGTACGACCCGACCAGCTTCGCCGGAAACTCCAAGACGGACGAGAAGGCCTGGGTCGAGCTCAAGGACAGCCCGGAGAAGAAGCTCGTCAACCGCGCCCTGCGCGAGACGTACCCGCCCGGCTCGACGTTCAAGGTCGTCACCGCCGCCGCCGCGCTGGAACACGGCGTCGTCACCGACATCAACGCGCCGACGGACACCCCCGAGCCGTTCCTGCTGCCGACGACGCAGACCCCGATGGTCAACCACGCCAAGGGCTGCGAGAAGGCGAGCCTGAACTTCGCGCTCCAGGTCTCCTGCAACTCCGTCTTCGCCAACGTCGCCGACAAGGTGACCAAGGACAAGATGCTGGAGACGGCGCAGAAGTTCGGCTTCAACAACGACAAGATCGACACCCCGGTCCGGGCGTTCGCCAGCGTCTACGACAAGAACATGAACCGGCCGAGCAACTCGCTCTCCGCGATCGGCCAGTACAACACCGCCGCCACCCCGCTCCAGATGGCGATGGTCGCCGCGGCCGTCGCCAACGACGGCAAGCTGATGAAGCCGTACATGGTCGACCAGCTCACGGCCCCCAACCTCGACGTCATCGAGAAGCACGAACCGCAGGAGATGAGCCGCCCGCTCTCCCCGGCGAACGCGCAGAAGCTCCAGCAGATGATGGTGAACGTCGTCGAGAACGAGAACGGCACCGGCGGCAAGGCCCGGATCAAGGGCGTCACGGTCGGCGGCAAGACCGGTACCGCCCAGCACGGCGAGAAGAACGCCAAGCGCCCCTACGCCTGGTTCATCTCCTACGCCAAGACCGACAAGGGCTCCCCGGTCGCGGTCGCCGTCGTCATCGAGGACAGCGACGCCGACCGCGAGGACATCAGCGGTGGCGGTCTCGCGGCCCCCGTCGCGAAGGCCGTCATGGAAGCCGTCCTGAAGAACCAGGGCTGACGGGACAACGCAAGGGCCCACAGGGGCGCAGGAGCCGAACTGGCGTGATCCACATCACTGTTCCCGCCCGGATCGGAGCGTACGGTACCGGTCCGGTATCAGCCTGTGGTCACGAACCGATCACCGACGATCGGCCGGTAGCCTTGCCGCGAACAGCACACCGCCGGACCACACACGGGTGCGGTCGGGACTGACGGAGAGGGCTGCAACGTTATGGAAGAGCCGCGTCGCCTCGGCGGCCGGTACGAGCTGAGCCACGTGCTCGGCCGCGGTGGCATGGCCGAGGTCTACCTCGCCCAGGACACCCGGCTCGGCCGTACCGTCGCCGTCAAGACCCTGCGTGCCGATCTCGCCCGCGACCCGTCCTTCCAGGCCCGGTTCCGTCGCGAGGCCCAGTCGGCCGCGTCGCTCAACCACCCGGCGATCGTCGCGGTCTACGACACCGGCGAGGACTACGTCGACAACATCTCCATCCCGTACATCGTGATGGAGTACGTCGACGGCTCCACCCTGCGCGAGCTCCTGCACTCCGGCCGCAAGCTGCTGCCCGAGCGCACCCTGGAAATGACGATCGGCATCCTCCAGGCGCTCGAATACTCGCACCGCGCCGGCATCGTGCACCGTGACATCAAGCCCGCCAACGTCATGCTCACCCGCACGGGCCAGGTCAAGGTCATGGACTTCGGCATCGCCCGCGCCATGGGCGACTCCGGCATGACGATGACGCAGACCGCGGCCGTCATCGGCACCGCCCAGTACCTCTCCCCGGAGCAGGCCAAGGGCGAGCAGGTCGATGCGCGCTCCGACCTCTACTCCGCCGGCTGCCTGCTGTACGAGCTGCTCAGCGTCCGGCCGCCGTTCATCGGCGACTCCCCGGTCGCGGTCGCCTACCAGCACGTACGGGAAGAACCGCAGCCCCCGTCGAACTTCGACCCCGAGATCACGCCCGAGATGGACGCCATCGTCCTGAAGGCGCTGGTCAAGGACCCGGACTACCGTTACCAGTCCGCCGACGAGATGCGCGCCGACATCGAGGCCTGCCTCGACGGCCAGCCCGTCGCCGCCGCGGTCGCCATGAGTGCCCCCGGCTACGGCTACCCCGACCAGGCGGGCGGCTACGGCCCCCAGGGCTACGACCAGCCCACCACCGCCCTGCGCGCCGCCGACGCCGGCCAGACCTCCATGCTGCCGCCGATGCCCCCGGGCGACGGCGGGTACGGCTACGGCGACCAGGGCCAGGGCGGGTACGACCAGGGCGGCCACGGCCGCCGCCAGCAGAAGAAGAGCAAGGCCTCGACGATCCTGCTGGTGACGGCGGGCGTCCTCGTCCTGGTCGGCGCCATCCTCATCGGCCGCTCCCTCTTCAGCGGCGGCGCCGACAACCGGCCCAAGGTGCCCAAGTTCATCGGCCAGACCCTGGAGCAGGCGCAGAGCACCGGCGACAACGTCGGCCTCAAGGTCGCGAAGGAAGCCGACGAGCCCTGCGACAACCAGCCCAAGGGCAACATCTGCTCGCAGAACCCGGCGCCGGACACCAAGGTCGAGAAGGGCTCGACGGTCACGGTCAAGGTCTCCTCGGGCGCCCCGAGCCTGCCGGTGCCCAACGTCCTCAACCTGAAGTTCGAGGACGCGGAGAAGGCGCTCAAGGACAAGGGCTTCGCCGTCGAGAAGAAGACCCAGGAGTCCGACCGGGCCCCCGGCACCGTCCTGGACCAGGACCCGAAGAGCGGCACGGCCCAGAAGGGCTCGACCGTCACGCTGACCGTCGCCAAGGAGCAGGCGAAGTCCGACATGCCGGACCTGCTCGGCAAGACCCGGGAGCAGGCCGTCAAGGCGCTCAACGACGCCAAGCTGAAGCTGGGCAGCACCACGGAGGTCGACTCCCCCGGCGCCCCGCCGAAGACGGTCGTCTCGCAGCAGTACCCCGCGGGCGAGCAGCTCGCCGTGGGCACGACGGTCAACGTCCAGATCGCCAAGGCCGGACAGGCGACCCAGGTTCCGCAGCTGATCACCAAGACCGTCGCCCAGGCCCGGGCCGACCTCGCGAGCCGGGGCCTGAACCTCCAGGTCATCGCGGGTCCGACCGACGACAGGGCGATCGTCATCATCACCGACCCGCCGGCCGGCACCCCCGTCGAGGCGGGCCGGGTCATCAACGTGTCGACGGCCGCCGGCCAGCAGGACGGCGGCAACAACGGCGGAGGGATCTTCGACGGCCTGACGGGCGGCCGGCGCTAGCCGGCGGCCTCCGGGGTCCCGGAGACGCGCCAAAAAACCCCGGGGGGGGGGGGGGTGGGCCCCCCCCGGGGGGTGTGGGGGAGGGCACGCCCCCCCGCACCCGCGCGCGGGGGGGGGGGGCGCCCCAA
>NZ_JBHYVA010000435.1:0-7307 GCF_042750055.1 Streptomyces sp. NPDC059456 | reverse complement strand
CCGGTCGGTCCCGCGCCCGCGGACCGGCCCGCGGCCGCCGCGGCCGGTCCGGGCGGCGAGGTCCCGGGTGAGGCGCCCGAGTACTCGCCGCCGACCCTCGGGGGGAACACCCTGCGCGCCGTCGACCCCGCCCAGGCCCGGGCCGAAGGCCGGTCGCCGATCATCGACCCGGGTCCGCAGTCGGCCGTGCTGACCGCCGGCCTCGGGCTGCTGCTGGCCGGTGCCGCCGCCCTCGGGGACCTCGCGCTGCTCGTTCCGCTGGTGGTCCTCCAGGGGCTCACCGCGGCCGGCTGGTTCCGGCTCAACGGCATGTGGCCGGCCCGCCAGGGCATCGCCCTCGCCTTCCTCGGGGCCCTCGTCGCCGACGCCGCCGTGCTCGCCGTCGACGACACGTACGGCCCCGGCGCGATCATCGGCACCCTCGGGGCCTGGGTCCTGCTCACGCTGGTCCTCCAGCTGCGCAGCCACGCCGACCCCGACGAGCGGATGTACGGGCTGATGGCCTCCGTGGCCTCCGCCGCGCTCGCCATCGTCTGTGCCGGCTACCTGGCCGCCGGCTCCGCCGCCGTCACCGTCGGCGCGGTCGCCGTGGCCGTCGCGGTGTTCACCCGTGCGCTGCCGCTGCCGACCCCGGCCTCCGTCGGTGTCTCGCTGGCCGCCGCCGCCGGAGCCGGGATCGCGGTCGGCGAACTGACCTCCGTCGGTGCGGGCGGGGCGCTGGTCGGCCTGGCCGCGGGGGTGTGCGCGCTGATCGGGCTGCGGGTGGCCGCGTACGACTACCCGTCGAAGTTCGTCCACATGACGGCCGGTGTCGCGCTGCCGCTGGCGGCGGCCGCTCCCGCCGTCTACCTGATCGGCCGGGTGGTCGGCTGACGGGGGAGACGCGCCGTGGACCGTGGCCGTCCGCCGCCCGGCGGCCGACCATGGTCCACTAGAACGCACGTACCGATCTACAGGGGGTGGGGCACGTGCGGTTCCTGCGTGTCGTTGTGATCATCGGAGTGGTGCTCGGTGCACTGTTCGCCGGCGTCGACCGCTGGGCGGTGAACTACGCCGAGAACCGGCTGGCCGAGCGCATACAGGCGCGCCAGGGCCTCGCCGGGTCCACGGAGGTGGACATCCACGGCTTCCCGTTCCTGACCCAGGCGCTCAGTCACGACCTCGAACAGGTCGACGTGAAGCTGGACGGCGTCCAGGCCGTGTCGGACGGCCGCAAAACGCGCCTCTCGCAGCTGAACGCCACCTTCCGCGGCGTGAAGCTGAACGGCGACTACAGCGGTGGCACCGCCCGGCGGGCCGAGGGCACGGCCCTCGTCACGTACCGGGACCTGACCGAGGCCTCCCAGACCGGGGTGACGGTCACCTACGGCGGGGCGCCCGGCAAGGTGAAGGTCACGGCGGCGGTGGAGGTCCTCGGCCGCAGGCTCGCCCCCAGCGTGGTGTCGACCGTCACCCTCGTGGACGCCCCGGGCGGCACCAAGACGGTCCGGGTCCGGGCGGACGACATACCGGGCGCGGGCCTGCCCGGCGTCGAGAGCGCGGTCCGCAAGCAGACCGACTTCGACCGCCGGCTCGACGGCGGCCTGCCGGCCGGGCTCAAGCTGGACACGCTGACCTCCGACGAGTCGGGCGTGCACCTCACCCTGAGCGGCACGAACGTGGCGCTGGCCGGATCGTGAGACAGGACGGTCCGATCCGCAGAAGGACGGGCCGTACGGAGGCCCCGGAGGCGGTGCGGCGGCCGGTCCGGGGCATACGCATCCCGCCATTCGGACGATCCTGTCTCGGAATATGACACGCCGGTGACAGGGCGGCCGGTTCGTCCCTACGATCCATGGCTATGAAGCATCAGCAGGCGGACCTCACGAAGCGACGGGCAGTAGACCTGTGTCGCGTCGCCGCCATGCTCTGTCGATCCATGTGACCTGTGAGCGCTTCCGCTCCATCAGCCGGACGACCGTACTTCCCGCGTGACCGCACCGCAGCCGCCCCTTCCCGCCCACTGGCGCCTCCCCGCACAGTGCCCGAGGACGCGGCCCGCAGCGCTACGCACCAGCAGCACCCGCAGAACGCCCCACAGCACCTGCACCTGCACAGCACGCCCCGCCGCACACTGCCCCGGAGGAGAACACCATGAGCCGCAGCGACGTCCTCGTCGACGCCGACTGGGTCGAGGCCCACCTGAACGACGCCAACGTCGTCATCGTCGAGGTGGACGAGGACACGTCCGCCTACGACAAGAACCACATCACCAACGCCGTCCGGATCGACTGGAAGCAGGACCTCCAGGACCCGGTCCGCCGCGACTTCGTGGACCAGGAGGGCTTCGAGAAGCTCCTCTCCGCCAAGGGCATCTCCAACGACGACACCGTCGTCCTCTACGGCGGCAACAACAACTGGTTCGCGTCCTACGCCTACTGGTACTTCAAGCTGTACGGCCACCAGGACGTCCGCCTCCTCGACGGCGGCCGCAAGAAGTGGGAGCTCGACTCCCGCGACCTGGTCGACGGCACCGAGGTCCCGAACCGCCCGGCCACCCAGTACAAGGCCCAGCCGCAGGACGCCTCGATCCGCGCCTTCCGCGACGACGTCGTGGCCGCGATCGGCGCCCAGAACCTGGTCGACGTCCGCTCGCCCGACGAGTTCTCCGGCAAGCTGCTCGCCCCGGCGCACCTCCCGCAGGAGCAGTCGCAGCGCCCCGGCCACGTGCCGAGCGCCCGCAACATCCCGTGGTCGAAGAACGCCAACGACGACGGCACGTTCAAGTCCGACGAGGAGCTGACCGCCCTCTACGAGGCCGAGCAGGTCGACCTGTCGAAGGACACCATCGCGTACTGCCGCATCGGTGAGCGCTCCGCGCTGACCTGGTTCGTGCTGCACGAGCTCCTGGGCCAGGAGAACGTCAAGAACTACGACGGCTCCTGGACCGAGTACGGCTCCCTGGTCGGCGTGCCGATCGAGCTCGGCGCCAACAAGTAACCACGACGGCCGGGCACGCGACGCCCTCCGTAGATACGACCTCTCTAGGACAGGACAGAGAACATGTGTGGAGCACAGATCGGCGGGCCCGACCTCGCGACGCTCAAGCCCGGTGAGACCGCCATCCAGGGCCAGGTGACCAAGGACGGCGAGCCCGTCAGCGGCTACGTGCGCCTGCTCGACTCGACGGGCGAGTTCACGGCCGAGGTCCCGACCTCGGCGACCGGCCAGTTCCGCTTCTACGCGGCGACCGGCACGTGGACCCTGCGCGCGCTGGTCCCCGGCGCCCAGGCGGACCGCGCCGTGGTCGTGGCCGAGGCCGGCGGCGTGACGGACGTGGCGATCGCGGTCTGAGAGCACCGCACGCCTGCATGACCGGCCGAAGGGCCGCACCCCAGGGGGTTGGACGCCACTGGAACGGGGTGCGGCCCTTCGCGCCGTCCACGCGCTTGTGTTCCCGGGGGCCCGCCCTACCCTGGAGTCATGTACGCCCGGCGGCGCCGCGTCTACTTCCTCCTGATGGGCGGATGCATCTTCCTGTTCGTCTCCGCCTGGTCCTTCGTGCGCCTCTTCTCGGTGGAGGCGGCCGTGGCCCTGTGCGTGGTCGCCATGGTCATCCCGCCGGTCGCCGCGATGATCGCGAACCGGCGCGGGCCGGAAGACCGCTGGTGGGACGACCCCTCGGGGGATCCGAAGTCCGACGAGTGGTGGGACGAACTGGACGGAAAGCGGCGTCACGAGGACTGAAGCGCCGCGAGATAAGAATGTAATAAGCACGCGTACAACCAGCCCCCTCCCGTACAGGTCATGGCTGTGCACGGGTGATCACCACCCGGCGCTTCACGTCCTGTGGGGGGACTCCTTTGGAACACGCACAAACCATCCCTGAGCGGCCGGAAGGGGAGGAGAGCGGAGCGCGCCGCCCCCGCGGCCGCCGCCGTACGGTCCTCCTGATCTCCGCGGCCGCCGTCCTCGGCGTGCTCGCGGGCACGGTCACCGGCTACGCGATCCAGTACGACCGCGCGCCCACGCCCCTGCCGCCCCTGGCGCAGGAGAAGATCGACCAGCCGAAGCCGCAGGCCCCGAACGAGTCGACGAGCACGCGCACCATCAACGCGGGCCGCTGGGACACGACGGAAGACGGCCTGGCAAAACTCCTGATCGAGGCCCCGGCCGGGGCCCAGGTCCGCTCTTCGGGGAGCCAGTCCCTGGACGAGTTCGCGGCGGACTACTACAAGCAGCCGGGCGGCGGTCTGGCCAGCCAGATCGACCACGGCGTGCGGCGGATCGCCGCGCTGGAGTGGGCGCAGGACGACCGGAACTTCGTCACGATCCGGCTCTTCCAGTACCGGGACCGCTCCGGTGCCGACTGGTACCAGCACGCCCACGGCTACCTGGACACCAAGGAGTACATGGGCAACCCCGGCAAGGACCTGCCCGGCGTGCCCGCCGACTTCGGGCACCTGTGGGTGGCCTCGGAGCAGCGGGAGAAGGCGGGTTACCTCCCGACGAAGTGGGCCCGGGTCGTCGCCCGGCGCGGCGGCATCGTCATGGAGATCGAGTACATGAACAACCGCGGCGTCGTCGACGAGAACGACGTCGCCGAGATCGCGAAGCGACAGTGGGAGCGGCTGTGAGCGAACCGAAGGACGCCGCGAAGGCCGTGACGGCCGAGCCGGCCGCTCCCGAGCCGGCCGCCCCCGAGCCGGCACCCGACGCTACGCCGGCCACCGTGCCCCGGCCGCGCAGCCGCCGCACCGCGGCGCTGATCGCGGGCGCGGTCGCCGTCGCCGTCCTCGTGGGCGGCGGCCTCTGGGGTGCCGGACGGATCGCCGGCGCCGACCGCACCTCGCCGACCCGCTACTGGAGCGTGGCTGACCCCGGCCCCCGGCCCACCGCAACGTCGGGTCCCAAGCCGACCGTGCCGCCGAACGCGCTGACGGGCAAGCTGCTGCCGCTCCCCGGCGGCTTCGAGCCCGGCCCGGACATCGACGAGGACGGCAACGACTTCTACGTGTCGGGCGAGCGGGCCCTGCAGTCCTTCAAGGACGTGCGCTCCGGGCTGTCCGGCGACCAGCAGGCACAGCGCGACAAGGCGCTGGCCGACCTGAAGCTCAAGGGCATGGCCGGACGCAGCTACCGGCAGGTCCGTGAGAGCCAGGTGGTGGAGATCCACCTCACCCAGGCCGAGCCCCAGGCCCTGGCGAAGTTCTCCGAGTTCAGCAAGAAGCTCCTGGAGCTGACCGGCGAGGACGGCGACGCTCCGAAGATCGAGGGCTACCCGGACGCCAAGTGCGCGCTGGAGACCCTCGGCAAGGAGAAGACCGAGGACAAGGACAAGATCGGCGCCATGGACTGCGTGGCCCTCCAGGGCGACGTGCTCGTGGCCTTCCGGATGTACGGGCGCAAGCCGTTCTCCACCCATGACGGCGCCGACCTGTTCAAGCGGCAGCTGAACCACCTGAAGTCCCCCGGGGAGTCCGTGTGACCGAGCAGAACACCGCCGAGACCGCCCCGGAGCAGGTGCCCGTCGAACGGGCGCCCGTCGAGCAGGCGCCCGTCGAGCAGGCGCCGTCCGGGGCCGGGACCGCCGCGCCGTCCGTCGAGTCCGCGCCGCCCGCGCCCAAGGACCGCCGCGCCCTGTTCGCCGCCCTGCGCTGGACGGCCGCCGTCGTCGTTTTCGCCGCGGTCGCCTCGGCGGTCACGTACGGGATCACCCGGCCCGAGCGCACCGACGTTCCCGGCCTGTCCACCAGAGGCGACGGCCGCTGGACGTACCCGGAGCTGGTCAAGCCGCAGCTGCCGGCGGGCGCCGCGCTGCCGTTCGCCGAGGACAACCGGGAAGGCGTCCATTACGCCGGGCTGAACCAGCTGCTGCTCCCCGCCCCCGCCGGCGCGAGCGCCGACCCCACGCTGAAGCGGGAGAAGGACGAGGCGGTGACGGTCGACGCCTTCTTGGAGGAGTACCGGGACGGCGAGCGGGAGAAGCTCAAGACGCAGCTCGTGAACGACGGGCTGCGCCAGATCGCCGGGCGCGGCTGGACCACCCCGGACGGCACCCGCACCCACATCTACCTGCTGCGTTTCGACGGTCCGGGATTCGTGGACGCCTTCAAGGGCTGCACCGTGTCCACGGGCCTGGCCAACGCCCCGGTGCTGGAGACCGACCCGGTCTGGAGCGAGGCCAAGAGGACCCAGCGCAACGACCTGGGCAGCGACGTCGCGGCCGCCGGCCCCTCCTGGCGCAGTGGCCACGACGTCACGCTCTACCAGGAGGCCAAGCCGACGGGCGACGAGCAGGTCCGGTTCGGCTGCGTCCAGTCGGGCGACATCCAGGCCCTGGTCCTGCAGACCCGCAAGGGACAGGCCCCGGTCGTCCCGTTCCACCAGACGCTGATCCTGCAGAGCCAGCTGCTGGGCTGATCACCCCCCGGGAGCGGCGTGCGGCCTACCTCACGGAGTGCGCCGGTCCCCGGGCCAGTAGGCTTGGGGACCGGCCCCGTACACGCCCACATCACTTCGAGGAGCACCCCGTGCTTGAGGCATTCTTCACCTCCCTGCTGGTCCTGGTCTGCGTCGGCGTGCTCGCCTTCACCGGCCTCGCAGTGAAGAAGCTGTACCAGGGCCAGCGCTGATCATCCGATCGGCCGCCGACCCGGACCCGGAACCCCTCCCACAGATCGCCTGAGCAGCCATTCATGATCCAGATCCCGTCCGACCTGAACCCGGGCCTCGTCCCCCTCGCCTTCCTCCTCGGTACCTGGGAGGGCGCGGGCGTCTTCGACTTCCCCGGTGAAGAGAAGTGCAACTTCGGCCAGGAAGTCGTCTTCAGCCACGACGGCCGGGACTTCCTGGAGTACACCTCCCACAGCTGGGTCCTCGACGCCGAGGGCAACCAGGTGAGGCCGCTGGAGTCCGAGTCCGGCTACTGGCGCATCGACAAGGACCGCAAGGTCGAGATCGTCATGGTCCGCGACCAGGGCGTCGTCGAGGTCTGGTACGGCGAGCTCGCCGACCAGAAGCCGCAGATCGACCTGGTGACCGACGCCGTCGCCCGCACCGCGGCCTCCGGCCCGTACAGCGGCGGCAAGCGGCTCTACGGCTACGTCAAGAGCGACCTGATGTGGGTCGGCGAGAAGGCCACGCCGGACGTCGAGCTGCGCCCGTACATGTCGGCCCAGCTCAAGAAGGTCGTCACCCCCGAGGAAGTCGCCGAGATGGCGCGCAACCTCCCCGACATGCCCGACGACGGCATCGCCTTCTTCCGCTGAGTCCGTACGCGAAGGGGGGCGCGGGGCCGGGCCGCCGGGCCCCGCGCGCGCGGGACC
>NZ_JBHYVA010000434.1:3126-7346 GCF_042750055.1 Streptomyces sp. NPDC059456 | reverse complement strand
ACGCAGAAGCTGAGCGCGGCGGACGCCGCCAAGGCGACGGCAGCCGCCACGGACGGTCAGGAGCCGCTGGAGCCCAACCAGTGGGACCTGCGGGCGATCAAGGCCGATCAGGCGCACAAGATCAACGATGGCAGCCCGGACGTCACCGTGGGCGTCATCGACACGGGCGTCGACGACACCCACCCGGACCTCGCGGCGAACTTCTCCAAGGGCCAGTCGGCGAACTGCGTCGGCGGCGTCGCGGACACCACCGACGGCGCGTGGCGCCCGTACCCCGACGGCAGCGACCACGGCACGCACGTGGCCGGGACCATCGCGGCCGCCCGCAACGGCATCGGCATCTCGGGTGTCGCGCCGGGCGTGAAGGTCGCCGCGATCAAGGTCAGCGAGCCGGGCACCAGCCTGTTCTTCACCGAGGCGGTCGTCTGCGGCTTCATGTTCGCCGCCGAGAAGGGGATCGAGGTGACCAACAACAGCTACTACGTCGACCCCTGGCTCTACAACTGCAAGGCGGACGACGACCAGAAGGCGCTGGTGGAGGCCCTCGGCCGGGCCACCAAGTACGCCGAGCGCAAGGGCGTGCTCAGCGTGGCCTCGGCGGGCAACTCCAACCACGACCTGGCGTCGAACGCGATCGTCGACGACACGAGCCCGGACGACGGCACCCCGGTCCCGCGCACGATCGACCCGCACGTCTGCCTGGACATCCCCACCCAGCTCCCGGGCGTGGTCACGGTCAGCGCGACCGGCGACCAGGGCATCCGGTCGTACTACTCCAGCTTCGGCCTGGGCGTCGTCGACGTCGCCGCCCCGGGCGGCGACAAGTGGCAGATCCCGGCCACGCCCGACGCCAACGGCCGCGTGCTGTCCACCCTGCCGGGCGGCGGCTACGGCTACAAGCAGGGCACCTCGATGGCCGGACCGCACGTGGCGGGCGTGGCGGCGCTGCTCAAGAGCGCGCACCCGAACGCCACGCCAACGCAGCTCCAGGCGATGCTGAAGGCCCAGGCCACGAAGACGGCCTGCCCGGAGAAGCTGTACGACGCCACGGGCGCGCTGGTCGACGCCACCACCTGCCAGAGCAAGTGGGGCCAGACCGGCTACTACGGCTACGGCGTGGTGGACGCGCTGAAGGCCGTCAAGTAGCGGCCTGAACGGCGGGGGCCGGCCCGGGGGACTCCCCCGGACCGGCCCCCGCGCGCGCTGCGCTCCGTCAGGGCTTGATGAGCACCTTCAGCGCGCTGCGGTCGTCCATCGCCCGGTAGCCGTCCGGGACCTCGTCCAGGGACACGGCGCGGTCGAAGACGGGCGCCGGGTCGATCGCGCCGCTCAGCACGTCCGCCAGCAGCTCGGGGATGTACGCGCGCACCGGGGCGACGCCGCCGCGCAGGGTGATGTTGCGGTCGAACATCACGCCGAGGTCGAGGCCGGTGCCGCTGCCGTGCGGGACGCCCACGTAGCCGATCGCCCCGCCGTCGCGGGTGATGTTCACCGCGGTGCGCATGGACTGCTCGGTGCCGACGGCCTCGATGACCGCGTGGGCGCCCTGGCCGCCGGTGAGCTCGCGGACGGCGGCCTCGGCGGCCTCCCCGCGCTCGGCGACGACGTCGGTGGCCCCGAAGAGCTTGGCGATGTCCGTCCGGGCGGTGTGCCGGCCCAGTGCGATGATCCGCTCGGCGCCGAGGCGCTTGGCGGCGAGGACCCCGCACAGGCCGACCGCGCCGTCGCCGACGACGGCCACGGTGGAGCCCTTGCGGACGCCCGCGCCCAGGGCGGCGTGGTGGCCGGTGCCCATGACGTCGGACAGCGCGAGCAGGCCGGTCAGCAGGTGGTCGTCGGAGACGGCGTCCGCGGGCAGCTTCACGAGGGTGCCGTCGGCGTGCGGGACGCGGACGGCCTCGCCCTGGCCGCCGTCGTGGCCGACCGAGCCCCAGAAGCCACCGTCCACGCAGGAGGTGTGCAGGCCCTCGGAGCAGTAGTCGCAGGTGCCGTCGGACCACATGAAGGGGGCGACGACGAGGTCGCCGGGCTTCAGGCCGGACACGGCCGGGCCGGCCTCCTCGACGATGCCCAGGAACTCGTGGCCGATGCGCTGGCCGGGCTGGCGCTCGGCCTCTCCGCGGTAGGCCCACAGGTCGCTGCCGCAGATACAGGCACGCAGGACGCGGACGACGGCGTCCTCGGGGCGCTGGATCGCAGCGTCGGGCACCTCCTCCACGCGGATGTCGTGCGGGGCGTGGATGACGGTGGCTCGCATGGTGGTGCAGCCCTCCGGATCAGGTAGTTCAGTCTTGTATGACTGTCCTACGGTACGCCTGCGTCGGGGCGAGCGCCCCGGCGGCCAGCAGGTACTGGGCCGCGACGTAGGTGGCCATGATCCAGAAGTCGGGGCGGGGCAGCTGCGGCCAGTCGGCGACGCCGGTGGCGATCAGCGTGTCGGAGAGCAGGAACAGCGCCCCGCCCAGACCGGCGCGCAGGCCGAGGGAGCTGGAGCGGTAGGCCATGGCGGTGAGCAGCAGGCTGTACCCGGCGACCGGGATTCGCAGGTCGGCCGGCAGGTCGCCCCAGAGCAGCGCGACGGTCCCCAGCAGGGCCGCGGCGTACGCGCCCCCGAGCGCGGGATGCGTCCCGCGCCGGCCGAACAGTACGAGGTAGCAGACGTGCCCGGCGGCGAAGGAGCCCATCCCGACGAGGAAGGCGGGATCGGCGTCGAAGAGCAGGGCCAGGTCCCCGCCCCACCCGAAGAGCAGGGCGGCGATCAGCAGCCGGGGGGCCCGGCGGGTGGCCACGTACGCGACGAGCAGCGGCATCAGCAGCGGCTTGGCGATGACGTGCCCGAGGTGCCAGCCGGCCAGCAGCGAGCCGAGGTCGGCGGCGGTCGCGGCGGCGAAGGCGGCGAGCAGGACCCGGCCGGCCGCACCGTCGGCGGCGGCCACGGCGGGGCGCGCCCAGGAGGGCGTACGGGAGTCGGTGTCGCTCACGCGGCGTGCTCCGGGGCGGTCGCGGGCCCGGCGGCGGGGGCGCTCCCGGCCGCCGGGGCGGGTGCCGGAGCCGGGGCGGGTGCCGGAGCCGGGGCGGGTGTCGGAGCCGGGGCGGGCTGCCAGCCGGGCCCGCGGAAGACGCGGCCGGCACGCTCGCGCCAGCTGCGGGCGGCGCGGACGTCGCGGGCGATGGCGGCGTACTCGTGGGTGGCCACGCGCAGCGGGTTGAAGGTGTCGATGTTCTTGGTCAGCCCGTAGACGGGCTTGTCGGTCTCGCCGACCCAGGAGCCGAACATCCGGTCCCAGACGATCAGGATCCCGCCGAAGTTGCGGTCCAGGTAGCCGCCCTGGGAGGCGTGGTGGACGCGGTGGTGGGAGGGGGTGTTGAAGACGTACTCGTAGGGGCGCGGCAGCTTCCCGATGCGCTCGGTGTGGACCCAGAACTGGTACAGGAGGTTGAGGCCGTAGCAGAACGGGATCGCGGCCGGGTGCACGCCGAGGGCGACCATCGGCAGGTAGAACCACCAGGTGGTGGCGCTGGTCCAGGGCTGGCGCAGGGCGGTCGTGAGGTTGAACCGCCGGCTGCTGTGGTGGACGACGTGGCAGGCCCACAGGATGCGGATGACGTGGTGGAGCCGGTGCTGCCAGTAGTAGAGGAAGTCCTGCGCGAGCAGCATCAGCAGGGCGGTCCACCACAGGAACGGCACGCGCAGCGGGGTCAGTTCGTAGACCGCGGTGAAGACCGCGACGACCGGGATCTTCCAGAGCAGGTCGAAGCCGATGCTGCCGAGCCCCATGGCGACGCTCGTGACCGCGTCCTTGGTCTCGTAGCCGGCCGCGTCCTCGTCGGGATGGAGCCGGTAGCTCACCACCTCGATGACGGTGAGCAGCACGAAGGCAGGTATGGACCACAGCACGACATCGGGCAGGTTCGGCATGCCCGCACCATAGAGCGGGTTCGGGGGCGCCGCTAGGGGTTGTTACCGATCGGTATCCATCGGTGTTACCCCGGGTTCGCGCGATGATGTACGGGCCGAGCGGAGGGCGGGGGATGACGGGCTTCGAGACGGTTCTTCTGAAGGTGGCGGGGACGGCGGCGAGCACGCTGGTGAAGTCCCTGCTGGGCCGCGCGCCGGGGGGGGGGGTGGGCGCCCCCCCCGCGCCCGGCAACCGCGTGTGGGGCAGCCGGTGGCACCCTGTTGTGGAGGGGGTGTGTGAGCGCGGGTGGGGGAGACGCGC
>NZ_JBHYVA010000434.1:0-3116 GCF_042750055.1 Streptomyces sp. NPDC059456 | reverse complement strand
CGCACGGGGGTGACGTCCGTGGGGGGCCGCGCGGGGGGGGCGGGACGGGCCGCCGCCCCGGCGCGTCCGGCGGCCCCCTGGCAGCGCCCGCGGGAACTGGGCGAGCCGGAGGTCCGCCGGCTCGCCCGCGTACTCGCCGCGCGCCTGGGGGAGGCGGCGGACCGCCTGCCGGAGCACGAACGCCTGGCGGTGGTCGACGCGGTGGGCGACGCGTTCGCCGCGCTGGGGACGCTGGACGCGGAGGCCCTCTTCGCGGCCGACCTCGACCCGGCGGCGCTGGCCGCGATGCTGCTGCCGCCGCGCGGCGCCGCACTGGGCGAGGCGGCCGAGTCCGTCTACCGCGACCTGGTCGCCCTGTGCTGCGCGCACGCCGTGGAGTACACGACGACGCTGCCGGGCTTCGGGGCACGCGCGGAGGTGGAGCTGATCCGCCGCACCGGCGAGCTGACGCGCGCCGTGGAACGGCTGGGGCGGCGCGAGGACGGCGCGGCCCACGCGTTCGAGGAGCGGTACGCGCGCTACGTCGCCGAGACCCACGGCCGCCTCCAGCTGTTCGGCCTGACCTTCAGCCGGGGCCGCGCGGAGTGGCCGCTGGACCTGGCGTACATCAGCCTGGCGGTGAACGGCGAGCAGCTGCTGGAGGAGCCGGGCCGCCACTCGCCGATGAAGACCGAACGGGCGCTGGGTTCCGCCGAGCGCGTCCTGCTGCGCGGGCCGGCGGGTTCGGGCAAGAGCACCCTGGTGCAGTGGCTGGCGCTGAACGCGGCGCGCCGCAGCTTCACGCCGGGCCTCGGCCACTGGAACACGCTGGTCCCCTTCGTCCTGCGGCTGCGCTCGTTCAACTCGCCGGAGGGCCTGCCGATGCCGCAGGACTGGCTGCGCGCCTCGGGCGTGCCGCTGCGCGCCCCCGACGGCTGGGTGGAGAACCTGCTGTCCGAGGGGCGGGCGCTCGTCCTGGTCGACGGCGTCGACGAGGTCCCGTCCAGGCTCCGCAGCCGCACGGAGGACTGGCTCCGCTCCCTGCTCGCGGCCTATCCCCGGGCCCGCTACGTGGTGACCACCCGCCCGTCGGCCGTCCCGGAGGACTGGCTGACCGGGCAGGCGTTCTCCCTCCTCTCCCTGCTGCCGATGGAGCGCGCCGACGTCAGCGCGTTCATCACGCACTGGCACGACTCCGCCCGCGCGGAGTGCGGCTCGGAGGAGGAGCGGGAGGGCCTGGACCGGTACGAGAGGTCGCTCATCGAATCCGTCGGCTCCCGCCGGGACCTCGGATGGCTGGCCTCCAACCCCCTCATGTGCGCCCTGCTGTGCGCCCTGAACCGGGACCGCCACATGCACCTGCCCCGGGCCCGCAAGGAGCTGTACGACGCCGCCCTGGACATGCTCCTGGTGCGCCGGGACACCGAACGGGACATATCCGGCGTCGAGGGGGTGTACCTCAGCCGGGACGAGCAGACCCTGCTGCTCCAGCGGCTCGCGTACTGGCTCATCCGCAACGGCCAGGTGGAGGCGTCCTGCACGGAGGCGCAGGAGATGGTCGGCGAATGGCTCGCCGCGATGCCCCAGGTACGGGCGCAGGCGGGCGCCGAGCAGGTGTTCCGGCACCTGCTGATCCGCAGCGGGCTGCTCCGGGAGCCGGTGCCGGGGTCGGTCCACTTCGTGCACCGGACCTTCCAGGACTACCTGGGGGCCAAGGCGGCCGTGGAGGCGAGGGACTTCGGCGTGCTGGTGGGCAACGCCCACGAGGACGCGTGGGAGGACGTCGTCCGCATGGCGGTCGGGCACGCCCGCCCCGACGAACGCGCGCGTCTGCTGCGGCAGCTGCTGCGGCGGGCCGACAAGGCCAGGCGGGACCACAGCCGGCTGGTCCTGCTCGCCGCGGCCTGCCTGGAGCACGCCCCGGAACTGGACCCCGCGGTCTGGCACGAGGTGGAGGAGCGCACGGCGCACCTGCTGCCGCCGTGCTCGGTGGGGCAGGCCGAGGAGCTGGCCAAGGCGGGCGAGCTGGTCCTGGAGCTGCTGCCGGACCCGGCGGGTCTGGACGAGCAGCAGGCCGCCGCCGTCATCCGCACGGCGGCGCTGGTCGGCGGGGAGCGGGCGCTGCGGGTCATCGCCGGCTTCCGCCGGGACGACCGCTACGACGTGGTCCACGAACTGTCCGACTCCTGGGGGCGGTTCCCCACCGACGCGTACGCGGACGCGGTCCTGGCCGACGCCCCCGTCCGCGTCGGGCACCTGCACGTGCGCACGCCGCAGGAGCTGGCCGTGCTCGGCCGGATGCCGCACATCCAGCGGGTCCACCTCACGTGGAACGGCCCCGTCCCCGAGGCGATCTCCGGGCGGCGGGACCTGGAGTGGCTGGTCATCCACCGCAATCCGGGACTGACCGATCTCGCGCCGCTGGCCGGGCACCCGTCGCTGCGCCACCTCGGCGTACTGGACTGCCCGGAGGTCACGGACATCGGGGCGGTCGCCGGGCTGTCGGCGGACAGCCTCGCCTTCGGCTACCTCCGCGACGGCCTGTCGCTGGCCCCGCTGGCGGCGGTCGACGGGCTCAAGTCCCTGGTCATCGGGTTCGAACCGCAGCAGCGGCGGATCGGGGACGTCCCGGCGGCCGAGGGGCTGACCTCCCTGGCCCTGTGGCAGGGCGTCCGCAGGATGACCCTCGACGGGATCGACCGGTGGCCGGGGGTGAAGGACCTCACGATCGCGGGCAGCATGCAGTACCGGGAGCTGGTCCGCTCGCTCCCGCTCCCGGGACTGCACTCGCTGCAGCTGCGGCACGCCGCACCCGTGTCGGCCGCGGCCCTCGTGCCGTACCGGCAGCTGGCCGAACTCGTGCTGCTCAGGTGCGTGTTCGAGGGGACGCTGGAGCCGCTGACCGAGCTGCCCGGGCTGCGCCGGCTCGTCCTGCGCGAATGCCTCGGGACCCTGGACCTCTCACCGTTCGCGGACACGGACGGGCTCGTGATCGAGGTGGACCGGCGCACCGGCGTGGTCGGCGCCGAGCGGATCCCGCCGGAGCGGCTCGTGTACCGGAACTGAGCCTCCCCGGCGGGACGCGCTCGGGTACCGGAACCGAGCCTCCCCGGCGGGACGCGCTCGTGTACCGGAAC
>NZ_JBHYVA010000433.1:0-7356 GCF_042750055.1 Streptomyces sp. NPDC059456 | reverse complement strand
CGATCCTGACCCGCCGGACACCCCCTAAAGTCCCTGCCACGCGGGCTTGTTGGCGTAGGTGTGGCGGAAGTAGCCGGCCAGCTTCAGCTTGGATGCGGCGGCCTCGTCCACGACGACCGTCGCGTGCCGGTGCAGCTGCAGCGCGGAGGCCGGGACCAGCGCGGACAGCGGGCCCTCGACGGTCTGGGCGACGGCCTCGGCCTTGCCCTCGCCGGTGGCGAGCAGGACCAGGTGGCGGGCGTCGAGGATGGTGCCGATGCCCTGGGTGATGACGTGGTGCGGGACCTGGTCCATGTCGTCGTCGAAGAAGCGTGCGTTGTCGACGCGGGTCTGTTCGGTCAGCGTCTTGATCCGGGTGCGCGACGCGAGCGAGGAGCAGGGCTCGTTGAAGCCGATGTGCCCGTCGGTGCCGATGCCGAGCAGCTGGAGGTCCACGCCGCCGGCCTCCGCGAGGGCGCGGTCGTACGCCTCGCACGCCGCGACGAGGTCGTCGGCGGAGCCGTCGGGGCCCATGAAGGAGGCCTCGGACAGGCCGAGCGGTTCGACGACCTCGCGGAGCACGACGGCGCGGTAGGACTCGGGGTGGCCGGCCGGCAGGCCGACGTACTCGTCGAGCTGGCAGATGCGGGCGCGGCCGGCGTCGACCTCGCCGGCCTTGACCTTGGCGGCCAGGGCCTCGTAGACGGGCAGCGGGGTAGAGCCGGTCGCCACGCCGAGCAGGGCGTCGGGCTTGCGGCGGACCAGGGCGGCCATGGCCTCCGCGATGAGTTCGCCGCCTGCCTTGGCGTCCGGGACGATGACAACTTCCACGCGGGGCCTGCCGATCTGGAGTGGGGCGGTAGGGTGGTATAGACCAATCTAGCAGAGGCGGGGCCCTCCGCGGCCGGTCTTGCGCCCCCTTCCATCGTGGTCCGGATGCCCGCCGGCGGCTTCCCGGTGTCCCCTCGCGCACCCCGGCGCACACCCCCGTCGTGCACCGGGGTCCGGTCGGACCGGGCGGGCCCGCCGGCGGGCGCGGCTCACAGCAGGGACAGCTGCAGGCCGCCCGTCGCGTCCAGGTGCTGGCCCGTCACCCAGCGCGAGTCCGCCGAGGCCAGGAAGGCCACCACGTCGGCGACCTCCTCGGCCGTGCCCACCCGGCCGAAGACGGACCGGGAGGAGGCGTGCGCCCGCGCCGCCGGGTCCGCCAGCCAGGCCGCGTTGAGGTCGGTGTCGGTGATGCCCGGGCCCACCGAGTTCACGGTGATCCCGCGCGGGGCCAGTTCGGCGGCCAGGGACCGGGTCAGGGCGTTCACTGCGCCCTTGGCGGTGATGGTGGCCAGGATCGCCGGGAGGGCGATGTCCGGGGTGCCGGTGACGTTCACGATCCGGCCCCCGTCCGGCAGCCGCGCCAGTCCGTGCTTGATCACGAAGAACGGAGCCTTCGCGTTGAGCGCGTGGACCCGGTCGTACGTCTCCTCGTCGGTGTCCGCGAGGCCGGCGAACGTGGCGGCGCCCGCGTTGTTCACCAGGACGTCGACCGTGCCGGTGTGCAGCGGGTGGGCCTCGTACGCCGCCCACAGCGCCTGCGCGTCGCCCGGAACCCCGAGCTCGGCCCCGATCGCGAACGCCCTGCCCCCGGCCGCCCCGATCGCCGCGACCGTCTCCTTCGCCGCCGTCTCGTTGCGCCCGTAGTGCACGGCGACCAGTGCCCCGTCGCGGGCGAGCCGCTCGGACACCGCCCGCCCGATGCCCCGGCCGCCGCCCGTGACCAGTGCCGTCTTCCCCTTGAGCACGCCCATGACGCGCCCCCCTTCAGCATTTGCTAGTGGTCGCTATAGAAAGGGACCGTACCAGATTCCGTAGCGCCCGCTATAGAATGTGTGCATGGTGACCGGACAGCGGGGCAGGCCCCGCTCCTTCGACCGCGACGCCGCCCTCGACAAGGCGATGCTCGCCTTCTGGGAGCGCGGCTACGAGGCGACCTCGATCTCCGATCTGACCGCGTCCCTCGGCATCGGCGCGCCCAGCCTGTACGCCGCCTTCGGCGACAAGCGCAAGCTGTTCGACGAGGTCGTGGCGGTCTACGGCGGCCGGTACGCGGACTTCGCGGGCGTGGCCCTGGCCGAGGAGCCCACCGCCGGGGCCGGCCTGCGCCGCGTCCTGCGCGAGGCGGCCGAGATCTACACCGACCCGGCCCACCCGCCGGGCTGCCTGGTGATCAGCGCGGCCGTCAACACCACCTCGGACGAGGTGGCCCGGGCGCTGCGCGCGCGCCGCGAGGCCAGCCTGGAGCTGTTCGAGCGCCGGATCCTGGCGGACGTCGCCGCCGGCGTGCTGCCCGCCGGCACGGACGCCCGGGCGCTGGCCCGCTACGCGCTGGCGGTCCTGGTGGGGATGTCCCAGCAGTCGCGCGACGGGGCGGGCCGGGAAGAACTGGAAGCGGTTGCGGAGCTCGCGATGGGAGCCTGGCCGGGAAATTCCGCCTCGTGAGAATTCCTCTGGGCCACGGTGCCGGGACGGGACCCTCAACCCGTCCGGCACCGTAGCCCGGAGTACTTACGGCCGACAGGTGTGCGGTTCCCGTCGGCCGGTGGGAGGTGCCTGCGCGGTCAGGGCAGAGCGCGCGGCTTACCTCGATCCGTCCTCCTGTGCGGGGAGGGCGGAAGTATCACTCAATTGTGGACTAGACCAATCTGTTCTGTCCATCCAATGACGGGCTCTGCCATCCCGTCACTTCCTCCAACAGTACGCGGACCGGGCCCCTCCTGGATACTCCTGAGTAGTCGCCGTGGGGAAAGTCATGGCCCATACCCGGGGTACGCTCGGCCCGTGCCCTCCATGAACGACCTCGTACGCCAGCACACCGCTCTCAGTGAAACCGACCTGGAGTGGCTCCACCTGCTGGTCTCGGAGTGGCAGCTGCTCTCCGACCTCTCCTTCGCCGACCTCGTGCTGTGGGTGCCCACCCTCGACGGCACCCGGTACGTCTCGGTCGCACAGATGCGCCCCAACACCGGACCCACCTCGTACCAGGACGACATGGTCGGCCACTTGGTGCCGCGCGGCCGGCGCCCGCTGCTCGACGCCGCGCTCGACGAGGGCCGGATCGTGCGCGAGGGCGACCCGGAGTGGCGCGAGGAGGTGCCCGTCCGCGTCGAGTCCATCCCGGTGCGCCGCGAGGGCCGGGTGCTGGGCGTGATCGCGCGCAACACCAATCTGCTCACTGTGCGTACACCCAGCCGGCTGGAGCTCACCTACCTCCAGTCCGCCTCCGACCTGGCCCAGATGATCGCGGCCGGCTCCTTCCCGTTCCCCGGCCAGCAGGTCGACATGGACGCCTCCCCGCGCGCCGGGGACGGCCTGATGCGGCTCGACGCCGACGGCGTGGTCACGTACGCGTCCCCGAACGCCCTCTCCGCCTACCACCGGCTCGGCCTCGCCGCCGACCTCGTCGGCCAGCACCTGGGCACCACCACCGCCGAACTCGCCCCCACGCGCGGCCCGGTGGACGAGGCGATCGTCAAGCTCGCCAGCGGCTGGGCCCCGCGCGAGACCGAGGTCGAGGGCAACGGCGGGGTCATCCAGCTGCGCGCGATCCCGCTCAAGCCCAAGGGCGTCCGGATCGGCTCCCTCGTCCTGTGCCGGGACGTCACGGAACTGCGCCGTCGCGAACGCGAATTGATCACCAAGGACGCGACCATCCGGGAGATCCACCACCGGGTGAAGAACAACCTCCAGACCGTGGCCGCACTGCTGCGGCTGCAGGCCCGCCGGATGGATTCCGAAGGCGGCCGCGAGGCCCTCAACGAGGCCGTGCGCCGCGTCGGTTCGATCGCGATCGTGCACGAGACGCTCTCTCAGAACCTCGACGAGCGCGTCGAGTTCGACGAGATCGCCGACCGGGTGATCGCGATGGTCGCGGAGATCTCGCCCGGCAAGGTGGAGTGCCGGCGTACCGGACGGTTCGGGATCCTGGACGCGGAGGTCGCCACTCCGCTGTCGATGGTGCTGACGGAGATCCTCCAGAACGCCCTGGAGCACGCCTTCACCCAGGGGGAGGGCGGCCGGGTCGAGGTGTCCGCGATCCGCACCGGCTCCGGCCGTGCGGACGGCCGGCTGCTGATCACGGTGCTCGACGACGGCTGCGGTCTGCCCGAGGGCTTCGACCCGCAGCGGGCCGGGAACCTCGGCCTCCAGATCGTCCGGACCCTGGTCGAGGGAGAGCTCGGCGGCACGTTCGACATGCTCCGGGCCGAGCCGCGCGGCACCAAGGTCGTCCTCGACATCCCGGCCAGCCCGCAGAAGTAGTCACGCAGTGTGACGGAATGGATCCGGGATCCGGGGCCCGGATCCCGGTCGCACCCCGGACAGCACTGAGCCCCGGACCGAAAGTTCTCGGTCCGGGGCTCAAGAGCACGTTGCTGAGCGCTTGTCTGGTGTTGCTACGCGCTGCGGCTCGAGGCTCGAAAGTCGATGTCAGGCGGTCGCGTTGCGCGCCCGATTGCGAGCGGCGCGGCGCTTCATCGCGCGGCGCTCGTCCTCGCTGAGACCGCCCCAGACGCCGGAGTCCTGGCCGGACTCGAGCGCCCACTGCAGGCACTGCTCCATGACGGGGCAGCGGCGGCAGACGGCCTTGGCTTCCTCGATCTGCAGCAGCGCAGGACCGGTGTTGCCGATGGGGAAGAAGAGTTCCGGGTCTTCCTCGCGGCAAACGGCGTTGTGACGCCAGTCCATGGCTGCTCCATCTCCTTGTATTGCGGGCAGGTTGCTTGTGAATGTGAACGCTTTCACGAATCCCCCCGTGAGGGAAGGGCGACCGCCCAGTTTCCTGGAAGGTTCAGTCAGGGACTCGTGGAGGGGTTCTGGCGGTCTGTGTGGGTGCCGGGTTCTGCGGGCTGTCCCGATCGCCATGAAGAGATTCGCAAACCTCGGACGGGGATACAACCCCTTCCGGAAAGTTTTTTTTGATTCGTCGGTGTCTACTAGGTCACAGCCCTACATCGTGAGGGTGGACCGGCGTGTAAACGTTCGAGTGAAAGGACTTTGGGCCCTTCCACTCACACAATCACACGCAGTGCACGGCGTACGCCTGTGAACCGAACGCTGGTGCGCAGACCGAGGTGGTCTCCGTCCATCTGGAACGGAAGCGGAACCTTCGAATGCAAGGTGAAGTCGGTCAGATCGTGCAGAGACACCGCGTGCTTGCCGTGCGGACCGCGTTCAGGAGTCGAGGTCAGGAGCTGTGTCGCGTACCGCGCGACCGCCGGAGTTGACAAACGATTGAGCGCCAATACGTCAAGTGCGGTATCGAACGAGGCCTCCGGGGAGGCGTAAAGCGGACGATTGCCCAGATACGTCCACGGCGAGGTGTTGCAGACTATCGACAGCACCAGGTCCGTGACGGGATCCGCGCCGGGGCGCTCCAGCGTCACCGTGCCGTGGCGCCGGTTCGGCTCCTCCCAGAAGGTGCGCACCAGCTGCCGTACGTACAGGGCGTGCGTCGAACGCTTGCCGCGCTCGCGCTGCTGCTCCACCCGGCCCACGACGCCCGCGTCGAAACCGAAGCCGGCGCAGAACGTGAACCAGCGCGCCGGAGCCGACTCGTCCTCCGTGCCCGGGGTGCCGGCCGCCAGGCCCAGGCCCACCGTCCGCTCGCGCTGCTCCCGCCGCGCGTCCAGCAGGGCGCCGGTCGCCTCGACCGCGTCGTTGGGCAGTCCGAGCGCGCGGGCGAACACATTGGTCGACCCGCCGGGGACCACCGCCAGCCGGGGCAGGTGATCCGGATCCGGCCCGTCGTGCAGGAGTCCGTTGACCACTTCGTTGACCGTGCCGTCGCCGCCGAGCGCCACGACGAGGTCGATTCCGTGTTCGGCCGCCCGGCGGCCCAGGTCCCGGGCGTGCCCGCGGTACTCGGTGGTCACCGCTTCCAGCTTCATTTCGCTGGCCAGGGCGTGGGTCAGGACGTCGCGCGTGCGCGCACTGGTGGTCGTTGCTGCTGGATTGGCCACGAGAAGTGCACGCATGAACGCCAGCCTACCGACCCGTTCGGACGCCGCCCATACTGCCCGTCCCCTCCGGGCCCGCGGCAGCGCGGCTACCCTGCTGGGGTGAGTACGAAGCCCACCCCCGCCCCGGCCCAGCCGACCGCCCCGCTGCCCCGGCGGCTCACCGCAGCTGCCGTGCTGACCGCCCTGGAGGGCCTCGCGCTGGCCGGCCTCGGTGTCTACATGCTGTTCGTGGGCATCGCCGGCGACCCCGATTCCCCGCAGCAGGCCGAGACCGGCGGGATCACCTTGTTCGC
Organism: Streptomyces sp. NPDC059456; assembly: GCF_042750055.1. NCBI lineage: Bacteria > Bacillati > Actinomycetota > Actinomycetes > Kitasatosporales > Streptomycetaceae > Streptomyces > Streptomyces sp. NPDC059456. The sequence continues at coordinate 1,073 of NZ_JBHYVA010000433.1, read as the reverse complement.
GCTCGCCGCGCTGCCGCTGATCGCCGCGCGCGGGCTGCGGCTGGGCCGCCGCTGGAGCCGCGGGCCGGCGCTGATCACCCAGCTGATGGCGCTGCCGGTGGCGTGGACGCTGTACTCCACGGGCGGGGCGATGATCGCCGCCGCCGTGGCGCTGGCCGTGGCCGCGGTGGCCGTCGTGGCCCTGCTGGTGAACCCGACGGCGACCGTGGCGCTGGGAATCGGGCCCGGCGAGCAGACCCGATAGCCCCGGGGACGGTCCGTACCGTCCTCGCCTACTCCTCGACGAGGAGCTTCTCGCGCAGCTGGGCCAGGGTGCGGGCCAGCAGGCGCGAGACGTGCATCTGGGAGATGCCGACCTCCTGCGCGATCTGCGACTGGGTCATGTTGCCGAAGAACCGCAGCAGCAGGATCCGCTTCTCCCGCGGGGGCAGTCCCTCCAGGAGCGGCTTGAGCGACTCGCGGTACTCGACGCCTTCCAGCGCCTCGTCCTCCGCGCCCAGGGTGTCCGCCACCGCCGGGGATTCGTCGTCGGTGTCGGGCACGTCCAGGGAGAGCGTGCTGTAGGCATTGGCCGATTCCAGCCCCTCCAGCACCTCCTCCTCGGAGATCCCGAGCCGTTCCGCGAGCTCGTGCACCGTGGGGGAGCGGCCGTGCTGCTGGGACAGCTCGGCCGTGGCGGTGGTCAGCGAGAGCCGCAGTTCCTGAAGGCGCCGGGGCACGCGCACGGCCCAGCCCTTGTCGCGGAAGTGCCGCTTGATCTCGCCGACCACCGTCGGCGTCGCGTAGGTGGAGAACTCGACCCCGCGGTCCGGGTCGAACCGGTCCACCGACTTGATCAGGCCGATGGTGGCGACCTGGGTCAGGTCGTCCAGCGGCTCACCGCGGTTGCGGAACCGCCGGGCGAGGTGCTCGACCAGCGGCAGGTGCATCCGTACGAGCCGGTTGCGCAGCTCCGCCTTCTCCACCGAGCCGTCGGGCAGCGCCCGGAGCTCGATGAACAGGGCCCGCGCGCCGCTGCGGTCGCGCGGATCGGGCAGCACCGCGGGCACCGGCAGCACGGGTGCCGCCGGCGG
>NZ_JBHYVA010000432.1:3409-7357 GCF_042750055.1 Streptomyces sp. NPDC059456 | reverse complement strand
TCACCCCCCCCGCCCGCCCGCCCCCCCGCCGCGCGGGGGGGGCCCCCCGCCCCGGCGGCCGCGCCCCCCCCCCCCCCCCCCCGCCGTACACCTCGGGCGCAGCGTCAGCCCGTCGGGCCGGTCACCGGGCGGGTCACCGGGCCGTCGCCCTCCAGGGCCCGATGCCGAGCTTCCCGGTGTTCCCCAAGTCGACGGAATGGCCGAGCTCCAGCTCCAGCCGGGGCGCACCGGGCCGCGGGGTCACGTCCACGACCCATCCCTCGGCGGCGGGCACCGTCGTGTCGGTCACCAGGTTCCGCCACACCATCCCGACCGTGGCCGCCTGGCCGGGCTGGAGCTCCACCTGCTGCGGGGCACCGTCCACGCCGGTCAGCGCAGTGGTGATGCCGTCCGTGCCGTGCACCACCGCCACGTCCACCGGGGCCCGCTTCCTGTCCAGCAGCTGGATCTCCGGATAGCCCTCCAGCACGTACGGCTGCGCACCGCAGTTGACCAGCTGGATGTCGGCCACCCGAAGCCCCATCGCGGAATCCCCGCTGCCCTCCCGAAGCCGTACGCCCCCTTCGGGGCAGGGATCCGGCCGCGGGGAACCGACCGCCGGGGGCACCGGTCGCGACGTACGGGGAGCGGGCGCGGCCCCGCCCCAACCGGGCCCCGGCGCGGGCGCGGGCGGGGGCGGCGTATCGCAGCCCACCACCAGCGCGGCCAACAGCACGCCTCCGACAACCCCACCGGCCCACCGAGTCCCCACCATCCCCCGACCCTACGCCGCCCCCAACTCCCCACCCCCAACTCCCCACCCCCACCGGCGCGCACCCCTTCCCGACCGGGCGACCCCGCCGGCGTCTGAGGCGCGGGGCGGCGCCACGGCAGGGGCGGTGGCGGAATCCCGCGCGGCCGCGGCGCACCGGCGGGCGCGGCCTCATCCGGTGCCGGTGCCGGTGCCGGTGCCGCGGCGCCGGGGGGCGGCTAGGCGGCCAGTAGGGGGCTTTCGTGGTGGCGGAGCCAGGCCCGGTACGGCGGGGTGCGGAGCGCGGCCTCGCGGTACGCCGCCCGGAGGTCCTCGAAGATCTCGGCATGCGCGCCCGGCCGGCTGGCCATCAGCAGCCGGACGGCGAGGGGGTCCCCGGACAGCGGCCGGATGGCCATGTCGTCGCGCGGCCCCGACGTCGGCTGGCAGGGGGCCACCGCCTCGCCGGAGACGATCAGCGAGGTCGCGGTGTGGTAGTCGGCGTGCAGGACGGGCGGGTCCACCCCGGCCACGGCGAACACCCGCCGCAGGCCGTCCCATTCACCGTCCACGGAGGGGTCGACCGTCCACCGGTCGGCCGCCAGGTCCTGTAACCGGACCACCGGCCGCCGCGCCGCGGGATGGTCCCGGGACATCGACACGAACTGCGGCTCCCGTTCCATCAGGACCCGCAGCTCCAGCCCCGCCGGCACCCGCAGCGGGCTGCCCTCGACCTCGTGCACGAAGGCCACGTCCAGCTGCCCCGAAGCCACCATCCGCAGCAGCGCGTTGGCCGACACGTCCACCACCAGCGAGGTTTCCGTGTCGGGCAGCCTGCGGTGGATCCGGCGCAGCCATCCCGGCAGGGCCCTGCTGGCGGTGGAGCCGATGTTCAGCCGCGGCCCGCGGGCCAGCGCCCTGGCCTCGGCGACGAGCGCGGCCATCTGGTCGAGGAGCGGGCGGGCCCGGCCGAGGACGGTCCGGCCGAAGGGGGTGGGCCGGCAGCCGGTCCGCTCGCGCAGGAACAGCTCGCCGTCCAGGGCGCGTTCGATGCGGCGCAGCTGCGTCGTGAGGGAGGGCTGGCTCACGCCGAGCTGCCGCGCGGCCTTGTGCAGACTGCCGGCGTCGGCAATGGCGCACAGTGCGCGCAGGTGCCTCACCTCAAGCTCCATGCCCCGAGAGTAGGCCGCTGTCAGTGGACCGCACCAGCCACTGATACCCCCTCTAATCCCGCCATTCTCATGGAAGTTGACCTTCCGAAATCTTCCCGATAGGGCGGCGTTATCGATGGCTGACATCATCCGCCGGCCGCTCCCGCTCCCGCAGACTCCGGTACCGAACGACCCACCCCCCGCACCGGATGAGTAGGAGCTCCCCCACATGCGCCACTCCCGTATGTCCCGCAAGGCCGCGCTGGCCGCCACCGTCGGCCTCGGCTTCGTGGCCGCCCTCGGTGTCGTCCCCACCGCCACCGCGGCCCCCGCCTCCGCCCCTGCCGGCAATGCCGCGAGCTACGCGGCGTACGCGCACTCGCAGGAGAACCAGGACGCGAACCGCGCCTTCTTCGAGGCCGTGCAGCGCTCGGTCGCCGAGCAGCGTGCCGCGAACCCGGGCGTCCTCGCGGTGACCGTCACGTACAACACGCGCAACGCGCCCAGCTTCCGCAGCCAGATATCCCGCTCGGCGCAGATATGGAACAGCTCGGTCTCGAACGTGAAGCTCCAGGAGGTGTCCTCCGGCGGGAACTTCTCGTACTACGAGGGCAACGACTCGCGCGGTTCGTACGCGAGCACGGACGGCCACGGCCGGGGCTACATCTTCCTGGACTACCAGCAGAACCAGCAGTACGACTCCACCCGGGTGACCGCGCACGAGACCGGTCACGTGCTGGGCCTGCCGGACCACTACTCGGGGCCGTGCTCCGAGCTGATGTCGGGCGGCGGCCCGGGCACGTCCTGCACGAACCCCTACCCGAACAGCACGGAGCGCTCGCGCGTGAACCAGCTCTGGCGCAACGGGCTCGCCGCGTCGGGCCTGGGGTCGAAGGGCTAGCCGTTTCGGCCGGCCGTCGGAGCTAGGGGAGTTTTCCCACCTCGGGTACGTATTCCGCGCAGTCCGGGTTCCGGCAGGGACCCGGTACCCACTCCGGAATGAAGATCCCCAGCGCTTTGCGCCGCCGGATGACGGTGTCCACGGGGCGCCCGCAGACCGGGCACGCGAGCTGCTCGTGCGCGGTCTGCGGGGCCACGACCTCATGCGGGTGCGTGTGGCGCCGGTCCTGCTGTCGGTGCTGTTCGCCGGCCATACCTCCACGGTAGGCCGGTTCCGGCCGTCCGGCCGGTTTCAGCGGTTGACGGCGTACGAGCCGGCCGCCCGGCCGCCGCCGACGGTGCGCGCGCCGGTCGGGGACGCGTCGGCCGGAGCACCGCGCATGCGGTGCTCACGCGGCCGTCGTCGCCGTCACGACACGGCGAGTGCCTGCGGCTTGCGCCACATCGGCCACATCAGCGGCCCCTGCGGCAGCTGCACCGCCTCACCGGTGAATTCCCAGCCGAGCCGCTCGTACAGGCCCTTGCTGCGCTCACTGCTCGCCTCCAGGTAGGCGGGGACGCCCTCGCGGTCGCAGCGCTCCAGCACCGGCCGCATCAGCTCGGTCCCCAGCCCCTCGCCCTGCCTCCCCGGCGCGACCGCGATCATCAGCAGGTACTCGTGCTCCTCGGAGGTCGGGTGCACCGCGCCCGTGAGCCGGCCCACCAGCTCGCACCGCTCGTTGTCCGGGTCGGCGACCGCCCGCATCTTCGCCGGGACGTCGTCCCCGGCGTCTTCCCCCTCCGGCTCCCCCGCCGGCACCCGCAGCCACAGGGCGGCGGCCGAGCCGTCCGCCGCGTAGTCGATCCGCCCCTCGGCCAGCGCCACGTCCACGAAGACGCCCAGGAACCGGCCGTGCACCGCGGCCCGGTGCTCCGGGTCCGGGAAGACCCAGCTGCTCACCGGGTCGGCGCGGAAGGCCTCGTCGAGCAGGTGCGCCACCGCGTCCCGGTCCGACTGATCCGCCTGACGTATCTCCAGCGCCACTGGTCACACCCTCCGCTCGCGTTTCAACTGCCGCCAGCGATCCTAGAGTTGGCCCCGAACAGCGGAAAGCCCCCGGGGGGGGACCCCACGGGGGGGGAGGAGCGCTGGGGCGCCCCACCGACACAAAGACACACAAGTATCGC
>NZ_JBHYVA010000432.1:0-3399 GCF_042750055.1 Streptomyces sp. NPDC059456 | reverse complement strand
GTCCCCCACAAACCACTAAACCCCTCTTCGCCCACAGTTGGGGTCGCCAACTGGGGGTTTGCGCACGGCCCTTTCCGCGCTACGGGTTCACCGGGTGCGCCGCGTGACGAACTCCGCCAGCGCCAGCAGCCCGCCCGCGGCCCCGAGGTCCGGTACGGCCCGGGCCAGCAGCTGCACCGCCCGGCCCATCCGGTCCGCGGCATGGGCCTGCGCCCAGTCGCGCCCGCCGGCCCGGTCCACGGCCGCGGCGGCCTTCCGCACGTCGTCCTCCGTCATCGGCCCCGCGTACAGGGCCGCCAGCTCCTCGCCGGCCGTGGTGCCCGAGGTGAGGGCGGCCACCACCGGCAGCGACTTCTTGCGGGCGATCAGGTCGGCCCCGGCGGGTTTGCCGGTGTGGCCCGGATCCCCCCAGATCCCGATCAGGTCGTCGATCAGCTGGAAGGCCAGTCCCGCCTCCCGCCCGAAGGCGTCCATGGTGTCGACCTCGTCCGGCCCGGCGCCGGCGTACAGCGCCCCGAGCGCGCAGGCGCAGCCGAGCAGGGCCCCGGTCTTGGCCGTCGCCATGGTCAGGCACTCGTCGAGCGAGACGTACGACCGCTGCTCGAACGCACAGTCGGCCTGCTGGCCGGCGCACAGCTCGATGATGCAGGCCGCGAGCCGGCCCGAGGCCGCCGTTGAGGCGGGGTGCGGATCGTCCGCGAGCAGCCGCAGCGCGAGCGCCATCATGGCGTCGCCGGTGATGATCGCGTCCGGTGTCCCGAACACGGTCCAGGCCGTGGGTCTGCCCCGGCGCTTGGTGTCCTTGTCGATGACGTCGTCGTGCAGCAGCGTGAAGTTGTGCGCCAGCTCCACGGCCGCCGCCGCCCGTACGGCGCCCTCGTCCGCCCCGCCGTCCCCCTCGCCGGCCCGGCCGCCCCGCAGGGCCCGGGCCGCGGCCAGCACGAGCGCGGGCCGGATGGCCTTGCCCGTGCTGCCGGTGGCCGGTGTGCCGTCGGCCCGCTCCCAGCCGAAGTGGTACATCGCCACGCGCCGCATCCCGACCGGCAGGCTCTCGACCGCGCGGCGCAGTTCCGGGTCGACCGTTTCCCTCGTCCGCTCCAGCAGGGCCGCGGCCTCCCGCCCCTCGCCGGCCGTGATCGCCTCAGTGGTGCCCATGGCGTGTCCCCGATCCCCGATCCCCGAAATCCCGATCCCCGGTGGTGCCCGGCCGGCCGTTCAGCGCCAGCGGGCGATCTCGACGTTCTCCAGGATGCCGAGCGCGTCCGGCACCAGTACCGCGGCGGAGAAGTAGGCGGTGACCAGGTACGAGATGATCGACTGCTCGCTGATCCCCATGAAGCGCACCGACATGCTCGGCTCGATCTCGTCCGGGATGCCGGGCTGGTGGAGGCCGATGACACCGGAGTCGTCCTCGCCGGTGCGCATGCAGAGGATGGACGTCGTCCGCGCGTCGCTGATCGGGATCTTGTTGCACGGGAAGATCGGGACCCCGCGCCAGGACGCCACCCGGGTGCCGGCGACGTCGACCGTCTCCGGGTACAGGCCGCGCTTGTTGCACTCGCGGCCGAAGGCGGCGATCGCCTTGGGGTGGGCGAGGAACAGGTCGGAGCCGCGGCGCATGCTGAGCAGCTGGTCCATGTCGTCGGGGCTGGGCCCGCCGTCGTGCGGCTGGATGCGCTGGTCGTAGTCGGCGTTGTGCAGCAGGCCGAAGTCGCGGTTGTTGAGCATCTCGTGCTCCTGGCGCTCGCGCAGCGCCTCGACCGTGAGCCGCAACTGCTGCTCGGTCTGGTTCATCGGCTGGTTGTAGAGGTCGGCGACGCGCGTGTGCACCCGCAGGACCGTTTGTGCAATCGAGAGCTCGTACTCGCGCGGCCTGGCCTCGTAGTCCACGAAGGTGCCGGGGAGGACGGCCTCGCCGCGGTGGCCGGCGGAGAGGTCGATCGCGGCCTCGCCGTACGCGTTGGTGCGCTGGGCGGGCAGCGACCGCTGGGCCTGCACGTGCTCGCGCAGCGAGTCGACCCGGTCGGCGAGCAGCCGGAAGTCCTGGCGGGACAGGACGAGCGCGGTGCCGGAGGTGGCGGCGCGGGCGGTGTACTCCCAGATCGCCTCCTCGTCGACGAGGGAGTCCTCGCCGAAGTAGGCGCCGTCGGCGACGGTCCGCAGGACGGCGTCCTCGCCGTAGGGGCCGGGGCCGATCTGGTCGATGCGGCCGTGGGCGAGCAGGAACACGCTGTCGGAGGCGCTGCCGAAGGAGGTGAGTTCCTGTCCGGCCTCGAAGTCGATCTGCCGGCACCGCTGGGCGAGCTCGGAGAGCACGTCCAGGTCCTCGTAGGTGCGCAGCAGCGGGAGTTCGCCGAGTTCGGCGGGGATGACCTGGACCTGGGTCCCGGTCTTGACGAACTCGACGCGTCCGTCGCCGACCGAGTAGCTCAGCCGCCGGTTGACCCGGTACGTGCCGCCCTGGACGGAGACCCACGGGAGCATCTTCAGCAGCCACCGGTCGGTGATCTCCTGCATCTGCGGCGCGGACTTGGTCGTGGTTGCCAAGTTCCGCGCAGCCTCGGTCGCAAGACTCCGCTGTGGTGTCCGGACCTCGGATTCGGAACCTGCCTGGACCGACATGTGCATCCCTTTCGATCACTCCATGGATCTGCGGGATGCAGCCTTCCAGTACGGAACGTGGTGAGACCATTACACAAAAGGGTGGGACTACTCCGTCCGGGGGTGGGCACTCTTTGGGGTTCGCCTCCTCCGGCCTGCCGGCCCGCTTAACTTGCATCGCAGATGCGAGTTTTCTAGGGTGTCACCATGCGGCTGACCCGATTCACCGACCTGGCGCTGCGCGTCCTGATGCGCCTCGCCGTCGAGGAGACGGACCTCCCGACGACACGTGACGTGGCGGCGACCATGGAGGTCCCGTACACGCACACCGCGAAGGTGGTCGCCAGGCTGCAGCACCTCGGCCTGGTCGAGGCCCGGCGCGGCCGCGGCGGCGGGCTCGCCCTGACCTCCGCCGGGCGGGCCGCATCGGTGGGCGGGGTGGTCCGCGAACTGGAGGGCGCGGGCGACGTCGTGGACTGCGACGGCACCACGCCGTGCCCGCTGCGCGGGGCCTGCCTCCTGCGCGGTGCACTGCGCCGGGCCCAGGAGGCCTTCTTCGCCACGCTGGACCCGCTGACGGTGGACGACCTGGTCGCGGCGCCCACCGGCCCGCTGCTGCTGGGCCTGTCGAGCGGCCCGCCGGGGCGGGCCGCCCCCCCCCCACACCCCCCGCCCCCCCCCCCTCACCCCCCATCCCCCCCCCCCCCCCAACCCCCCCATCACCGCACCCACCGCGGGACGCCACACCCCCCCCCCCCCCCCCACGATAGTTGTCACCGAGGCAGACGTGTTGTCACC
>NZ_JBHYVA010000431.1:0-7379 GCF_042750055.1 Streptomyces sp. NPDC059456 | reverse complement strand
CCGCCGCACCGGTGTACGCCGCCGCCGCGAGCAGCGGCTTCTTGCGGCCCGTACGGTCCGCGGCCGCGCCCACCAGCGGCATCGCCAGCACCGCGACGATCACCGACACCGAGACGGCGTACGCGAAGAAGGAGCCGGACCGCACCGGGATCCCCAGCGGGTGGACGTACCCCTGTGCGTCCTGGGCGGCCTCGGCCATCGCCGTGAGGTACGGGCCGATGAACACCGTCAGCACGGTCGAGGAGTAGACCGAGCACGCGAAGTCGTAGAAGTACCAGCCGTGCTGCTCGCGCTTGCGTTCCGCCGCGCTCGGCGCCGGCTCCGGCGGCGCGGCCCCCGCGCCCTGTTCCGTGGTCTCCGCACTCACCGGTGCCCCCTCGTTCCCGTCCGGCACGTGAAGGGTGACGGCGGCGGTCCTGGCAGGTCAGGCCCAGGCTCCGCGCTGGTCCAGCACCGTGCGCAAGATGTCGATCCGGTCGGTCATGATGCCATCCACACCCAGGTCGAGGAGAGCCTCCATACGTTGCGGTTCGTTCACGGTCCACACGTGGACCTGCAGGCCCCGGTCGTGGGCCGTCCTCACGAACCTCCGGTCGACCACGCGGATGCCCGCCTGGGTCTCCGGAACCTGGGCCGCCACCGCCCCGACCCGCAGGGCCGCGGGGATCGCGTACGAGCGCAGCCGCAGGCCGAGCACCCCGCGCACCCCGTACGAGGTCGCCAGCCGCGGACCCGCGATCTTCTGGGCGCGGGCCACGCGGCTCTCCGAGAACGAGCCCACGCACACCCGGTCCCACACGCCCGCCCGGGCGATCAGGTTGACCAGCGGATGCAGCGCCGACTCGGACTTGACGTCGATGTTCCAGCGGGCTTCGGGGAACTCCTCCAGGAGCTCCTCGAACAGCGGCAGCGGCTCGGTGCCGGCCACCCGCGCCTCGCGGACCCTGGCCCACGTCAGCTCCGCGATCCGGCCGTGCCCGTCGGTGACCCGGTCGAGGGTGGAGTCGTGGAAGGCGACGAGCTTCCCGTCGGCGGTGGCGTGCACATCGGTCTCGAAGTACCGGTATCCCGCGTCGGCGGCCCGCCGGAAGGCGGCGGCGGTGTTCTCCAGCCCGTCCGCGGCGCCTCCCCGGTGGGCGAAGGGGATCGGAGCGGGGTGGTCCAGATACGGATGGCGAAGGCGTACGTGCGTCACCCGCCGCAGTATGCACCGTGACACCCGTGGGGAGGGAGCGACCCGATGGCCGCGTGGTGAACGCCGCACCACCCCTGGCCCCGGTGGACCCCGTCGTGACAGGCTGTGGGTGCGGAAGCAATCCAATACCGGCCGCGCCTGCGGTCGGGCGAGGCCAATTCGACAAAGGTGGACCGGACAGCATGGCAGAGTGGACCTCGGCGGTGGGTGCCGCACAGCTCGCCCGTCTCATCACCTCGCAGCAGGAACGGCCCAGTGTCCCCGGGGCGCGCAGGCTCCCCGCCTACCGGAGCCTCGCCGACGGCATCCGGCTGCTCGTCCTCGAAGGCCGCGTCCCCGTGGCCGCCCGGCTGCCCGCCGAGCGGGAACTGGCCGTCTCCCTCTCCCTCTCCCGCACCACCGTCGCCGCCGCGTACGAGGCCCTGCGCGGCGAGGGCTTCCTGGAATCCCGCCGCGGAGCCGGCAGCTGGACCTCCGTACCGGCCGGGAACCCGCTGCCCGCCCGGGGCCTGGAACCGCTGCCGCCCGAGTCCCTCGGCTCGATGATCGACCTCGGCTGCGCCGCGCTCCCGGCCCCCGAACCCTGGCTGACCAAGGCAGTACAGGGCGCGCTGGAGGAACTGCCGCCGTACGCGCACACCCACGGCGACTACCCCGCCGGGCTCCCCGCCCTGCGGCGCATGCTCGCCGACCGCTACACCGAGCGCGGCATCCCGACCATGCCCGAGCAGATCATGGTCACCACCGGAGCGATGGGCGCCATCGACGCCATCTGCAGCCTCTTCGCCGGCCGCGGGGAGCGCATCGCCGTCGAATCCCCGTCCTACGCCAACATCCTCCAGCTCATGCGCGCCGCCGGGGTGCGGCTGGTACCCGTCGCGATGGCATCGGGTCTGGCCGGCTGGGACATGAGCGTGTGGCGGCAGGTGCTGCGCGACGCCGCACCCCGCCTCGCGTACGTCGTCGCCGACTTCCACAACCCGACCGGAGCCCTCGCCTCCGAGGAGCAGCGCCGCGCCATGGTGGAGGCGGCCCGCTCCGCCGGCACCGTCCTCGTCGTCGACGAGACCATGGCCGAACTCCGGCTGGACCCCGAGCTGGAGATGCCCCGCCCGGTCTGCTCCTTCGACCCGGCCGGCTCCACCGTGATCACCGTGGGCTCCGCCAGCAAGGCCTTCTGGGCCGGCATGCGGATCGGCTGGGTCCGCGCGGCCCCCGACGTGATCCGCAGCCTGGTCGCCGCCCGCGCGTACGCCGACCTCGGCACGCCGGTGCTGGAACAGCTCGCCGTGAACTGGCTGATGCGGACCGGCGGCTGGGCCGAGGCCGTGGAGATCCGCCGCACCCAGGCCCGGGAGAACCGGGACGCGCTGGTCGCCGCGGTGCGCCGGGAACTGCCCGACTGGGAGTTCGCGGTGCCGCAGGGCGGGCTGACGCTGTGGGCCCGCGCCGGCGGGCTCTCCGGTTCCCGGCTGGCCGAAGTGGGGGAGCGGGTCGGCGTACGGGTCCCCTCCGGGCCGCGGTTCGGCGTCGACGGCGCCTTCGAGGGCTACGTCCGGCTGCCGTTCACCGTCGGCGGGCCGGTGGCCGAGGAGGCCGCGGCCCGGCTCGCGGCGGCCGCCCGGCTGGTCGGCACGGGCGCGGGCGGCAGCGGAGCCGAGCCCCCGCGCACGTTCGTGGCGTAGTCCCGCAGCCGGAGTCCGGGCCGGGGCCGCGGGCCGGGGCCACGGCCGGGGTCGGGCCCCGCGCGGGGGTCGGGCCCCGGGCCGGGGTTCTGGGGCCGACGGGCCAGGGGCCGCGGGCCGGCGGCGCCTCGGCCGGGACCTCCGCGTTCTCCTCCGCGTCGGCCGACGGCCCCGGGGGCTGCACGATGCGCAGCGGCTTCGACAGCGTGACCCGGGCCGGCGCGCCCGGCGCGGGCAACTGCCGTCCCGGCAGCAGCTCCAGCACCGCCTGGCGGTGCTCCGAGTGCGTGGAGTCGTCGTACGGGTCCGGCGTGGCGGGCACCTGCACGCGGTGCACGGGACCCGAGCCGAGCCGCGCGTACCCCCGGCCCGGCGGCACCTGCGCCGTCGGGGTGGTGTGCGGCGGCAGCCCCAGTACGTCGGTGATCTGCTGGATCGCGGCCGGCCCCAGCACGACCCGGGCCCGGGTGTGCTGCCAGACGGCGTCGTTCAGCAGCTCCAGGTGGTCGAACTGCTCGGCCACGACGACGGTGACGTGCGCGGCGCGCCCGTGCCGCAGCGGGACCTGGAGCTGGGCGAGGGGGTCGGGGCCGCCCTCCGCGGTCGCGAGGTGCGCCAGCACGCTGGGCCGGTCCAGCAGGATCCACAGCGGCCGCCGGGTGTCCTCCGGCGCCGGCCGGCCGGCCTCACGGGCCCGGTGCGCGGCCATCAGCCGCCGCTCGGTCTCGCGCGCGGCCCACTCCAGGGTGGCCAGCGCCCCGGCCGGGCCGCATTCCACGGCCAGTACGCCCGTACGCCCGGACAGGCAGGAGAACTCCCCGCTGCCCCCGCCCTCGACGATCAGCACCTCGCCCCCGTGGTGCAGGGCCTGGAGGGCGATCGAGCGCAGCAGGGAGGAGGTGCCGCTGCCGGGCCGGCCCACGGCCAGCAGGTGCGGTTCGGTGGAACGGGGGCCGGTGCGCCAGATCACCGGCGGCACGTCGCACGGCTCGCCGTCCTCCAGGACGGGCAGGGTGCGCTGCACGCTGCCCGCGTCGGTGAAACCGAGCACGGTCTCGCCCGGCGAGGTGACGAACGGCTGGGCGGCGATCCCCGTCGGCAGCGGCGCGAGCACCGTCAGGTCGAGCTGGTTGCCCTCCTCGTCCCAGTCGAAGAAGTACTCCCGCCCGCGCCCTGACTTGGCGTGCAGCAGGGCCTCGATCCGGGCCCGTGAGGCGGCCTCGCCGTCGGTGAAGTACGCCGGGTAGCGGATCCGGAGCCGGGTGACGCGGCCCGCGTCGTCGAACGCGTACCCGCTGAACGCCCTGTCCCACTCCCCGCCGTGGGCGAACAGCGGGTTCGGGTCCTCGGGAGTGGAGAAGTACGGCACGAGGGCCTCGTACAGGGAACCGAGCCGTTCGCTCTCGGCGTCGCTCGGCCCGCTCTTGACCGGCGTCCGGTCGCGTCCCTGCCAGGCGGCGGCCGCCATCAGGGTGATCAGGCCGGCGAGGGGGCCGTAGGGGACGAGCGCGACCACGAGGACGCAGGCGGCGCCCAGGAACAGCGCGGGACCACGCTTGTCCTTGGGGGTCCGGGCCCACTTGTGCCGGCCGGCCGCGGCGAGGACGCGCAGGCCGCGCCCGATGACGAGGAGCGGATGGAGGACGTCCGTGGCGCTGTCGGCGGCCGTGCGAGCGAGGTCGCGGCCCCGGGCGAGCGAGGTGGTGCCGCTGCTGAGGATGCGGGGGAGTGGGCGCCGGGCCACGGGCGTCTCCTGGAGTTGTCGTGGTGCGGGACGGTCCGGTCGGTCGGCGCTAGAGCTTGATCCCGCCGAGCAGGCTCGCGAGGCTCGCCGTGCTCGCGGTGATGCTCGGGGCGATGGCGGAGCCGGCGAGGAAGAAGCCGAACATCGCGCAGACGAACGCGTGGGACAGCTTCATCCCGTCCTTCTTGAAGAAGAGGAAGGCGATGATGCCGAGCAGGACGACGCCTGAGATGGACAGGATCATGAGAAGTTCTCCTGGTGGGTGGGGACGGTCACCATCAGTTGTTCCAGGCTCACAGGAAGTATCAATGCGATAAAAGGTGCATACGGGTGAATCCGGTCTTTTTTCACTTGACCGGCGCAGCCTGACTGGCGCGCCCGGCACGAAGCGGGGTCAACCGGGCCAACCCGGTGCCGACCGGCGCCAACGGGGATCCTTGCCTCGGCCTGGCCCCCGTATGTGCAGGTCCGGGCGCTACTCTGGCGATTCACCCGTACGGCCGCGGCGCCGTACGCGCCCCTGCCCGCCCGGCCCGGGGAACCCCACGTCCACAGTGACGTCAACAGCGAGTGGAAGGCGGTACGACAGATGAGCGAGCACGAGCCCACCGAGGGCGGCTCCCAGGGCGCTCCCGACGAGGACGTCATCGAGCTGGCCACCAAGATCTTCGACCTCGCCCGCCAGGGCGAGACCGAGACGCTCACCGCGTACCTGGACGCCGGGGTCCCGGCGAACCTCACCAACGACCGCGGCGACACCCTCGTCATGCTGGCCGCCTACCACGGCCACGCCGCCACCGTCACCGCCCTGCTGGCCCGCGGCGCCGAGGCCGACCGCGCCAACGACCGCGGCCAGACCCCGCTCGCCGGCGCCGTCTTCAAGGGCGAGGAGGCCGTCATCCGCGCCCTGCTCGCCGGAGGCGCCGACCCCACCGCCGGAACCCCGTCCGCCGTGGACACCGCCCGCATGTTCGCGAAGGCCGACCTGCTGGAACTCTTCGGAGCCAAGTAGTCCGTTTTTGCCCGTGACCAGGCGAGGTCCGACCGGCCCGCCACCTCACGGGTTGGTCACGGCGGCCGTAAATGTGGTCGCGGCGCACAAACCGGCTGGGTCATCATGGCGTCGGATTCGATTCGCGAGCACGACGGACGGGCAGGAGCGGGCAGGACACGAAGGGTGTCCGAACCCACCCCCTGCGAGAACCGGCCGACGTGGTCGCGAAGCACCGACGAGAGTGAGAAGGCAATGGTCTACATCGAGCGGAACATGACGGCGGACGTCCTCACATGCTGTTACGCGGCCCTGTGAATCCCGATTCCCGGTTGCGTCCCCAGCTTGATTTGAGGCCATTCCCATGTTCGAACCAGTCATAGCGCCAAGCGGCACCCTGCTCGGGCTCCTCCAGCGGGGCCGCGGCGACGGCACGCTGCACGCCCTCGCAGCGCCCCGCGCCGAGGCCCTCGCGGCCCTCAACCAGTGCGTGGTCAGCGACCCGCGCCAGGACTGGCAGGTCGAGAACCGCTCGCTCTACTACGCACGCCTGTACCTCGATCTCGACGGCCCCCTCGCCGAGATCGAGAGCCACCTCTTCAGCGCCGACGACCTCGTCGACGACACGGACCACCGGACCGGCCTCGCCCTGTCCGTCCTGGGCCACCTGGCCTCCTACGGCCGCGACGACGCACTCATGCTGCTGCGCCGCTACGCCGCCTCCGGAGCCAACTGGGCCTGGGCCCTCGACGAGCTCGCCCTGCGCGACGACGACGAGGGACTGCGCGGCCTCGCCGCACCCGTGCTCGCCCGGTTCCCGGCCACCGCCGAGGGCGGGGCGCGGCTGGCCGCCGCCGTCCGCGACGCGTACGAGCCCCGGCCCTGGTGCCTGTGGGAGGAGTCCCCCGAGTACGGCGACCGGCTGCGCGCCGCCCGCCAGCAGGGCTCCTTCGACCGCTGGCAGCGCCAGCTCACCCCGAACGGGCCCCGGCCCGGCTGGGGCGTCCAGGCCGTCTTCGACTGGGCCGCCGACGGACTGCGCCGTGGAACCCCGCTGCACGTACCCGCCGCCCGCTGTCTGGCCGCCGTGGCCGGACCCGAGGACCGCTCCGCGATCCTCGCGGCCGCCGCCGGCGCCGGCGGCGAGGCCGCCCGCGCCACCGCCCTGCACCACCTGGTCCTCGCCGAGCCGGAGAACCCCGCCGTCCTGGACCTCATCGAAGCCGCCGGGGACGAACCCGCCGTGGCCGCGTACGAGCGCATGTGCGGCCCCGCCGCCCTCGACCGGGCCCGCCAGTGGGTCCACCGCCCCGACGCCCTGGGCGCGGCCGCGGCCGCCCTCCTCGCCGCCCGGGGCGCGGCCGAGGACACCGGACTCGTCCTGGGCGCCCTCCGCTCCACCGTCCGCGGCTCCGGCCCGGACGCCCAGCGGCTCTTCGCCCTGGTCGACGGGGCGGGCCGGCTCTCCATCGGCTGCGCGGCACCGGTGCTGCGCCACATCTACCGCGAGACGGCCTCCTCCCACCTGCGCGGGCGCGCGGCGCGCGCCCTGGCCAGCACGGACCCGACGTTCGCCGCCGGCTTCGCCGTCGAATGCCTCTGGGACTGCGAGGAGACCACCCGCGAGGTGGCGGCCCACCACGCGGAAACGGCGGACGCCCGCGTGGCCCCGAGGCTGCGCAGGCTGGCGTCGGACCCGGCGGAGGAAGAGGACGTCCAGTCGGCGGTCCGCAACCGGATCACCCCGGAATCGGCGATCTGACC
>NZ_JBHYVA010000430.1:0-7391 GCF_042750055.1 Streptomyces sp. NPDC059456 | reverse complement strand
GCCCGCACCGTCGGCCCCCCCCCCCCCCCGGGACACCCGGCGAGCGCGAGCGGGGCCGGGTCCGCGTGGTGCGGCTCGTGCCGTGCGGACAGGCGTTCGCGCAGGGCCGCCCGGTCGGGGGTGCGGCGGAGCCCGGCGGGCAGCAGTGCGTGCAGGGCGACGGTCATCCGAAGCTCCAGGGGTCGGGAACGGTGGGGGCACCGTGTGCGTCGCGGCTGATCGATCCGGCGAAGCGGGCGTCGTGGTGGAGGCCGGCCAGGCCGGTGGTGACGGCGGTGGCGGTCAGGTCGTGGCCGGCCAGCAGGGACAGGGCGTCCGGGGTGGCGAGTTCGCGCAGGTCGTGGGTGGCGGCTGCTGCCGCGCACGTGTCGGAGGGGGCGATCCAGCCGTCCGCCGTGGGCAGGGGGCGGCGGAAGCCGGCGGGGCGCCTCGGGTTCTCGCCGCGGGCGGCGCGGCGCAGCGCGGCTGCGGTCAGGGTGTCGGCCGCCCCCAGGAGGGAGGAGTCGACGCGCACGCCGTGTCCGGTGCGCTCCCGCAGCAGGAGGCCGGCCAGTACGGCTTCGGCGCCGGTGAGCCCGCCCAGTACGTCGAGCAGGGTCATCAGGGACGGTGCGGGCAGTTCGCCTTCGGGCCGTACGGCCTCGCCGACGCCGGTGCGGGCCTGGACCATGAAGTCCGTGCCCATGGGTGCGTCGGGCAGTCGGCCGGCCCAGCCGCTGGTGTACGCGTAGACCAGGCCCGGGTTCGCGGCGGCGAGGTCCTCGGCGTCGAGGCCGAGTTCGCCTGCCTTGCCCGGGGCCCAGTTGTGCAGGAAGACGTCGGCTTCGGCGGCCATCTCGCGCAGGCGGCGCCGGTCGGGCTCCGCCTTGATGTCGATCTCCACGGCGCTCTTGCCCCGGTTGAGGGCGAGCCAGCGGGCCGAAATGCCGGAGCAGGCCGGGGGCATGCCGCGCAAGGGGTCCCCGCCGGGCGGCTCGATCCGTACGACGTCGGCTCCGAGCAGTCCCAGCAGGTGCGCTGCGAGCGGGGCCTGGATGCGGCGGCCCGCCTCCAGCACGGTGAGTCCGGCCAGCGGCCGGCCGGAGGGCGGGGCCGCGGCGGCCTTCGCGCCGGGCTCCAGCAGGCGCAAGGCCCAGGGAGCGGCGCCGTCGTGCTCGGCGGCCCGTTCGACCAGGGTGCGCAGGACGCACACCTCGGCGCCGGAGAGCGCGGCGGCCTGCCGGATCCGGGTCATGGGGTGGGACCGGGTGACGGTGTGCAGGGCGGCGGGGAAGGGGGCGCAGGCGGTGGCGTACCGGAACTGGAAGGGGCGCCAGCCTGCCCGCATCGCGTCGGCGGGTGCTCTCAGCGCTTGCCAGAACGCGGCCCAGGCTCCGGGGTCCAGGGTCTCCAGCTCGAAGAGGGCGCCCTCGGCGGAGGTGAAGGGCGGTCCGCCCGGCCCGGATTCGGACGCCTCGTCCTCGTCGGCCCCGGCGGCGGCGAGGTACTGGGACACGGCGAGCAGGCCGGCCCGGTCCGCGCTCGTGGTGACCGGTTGCGGCCGGATGCCCCGGGCCGACCCGATCAGGGTCGCGAGGAGGCCCTGGACGGTGAGGACGGCGGTGGTGGTGGCCGTGTAGTCGACCGCCAGGCCGCGCGGGCAGCCGTCCCGCCGGCCGTGGACGGACATGACTCCGGTGGCGGCCTGCACGGTGGCCTCGTCGACGAGTCCGGTCTTCGGGCCGCCCCAGCCGGTGGCCGCGTGGACCGGCTCGAATCCCGCGCCCGTCACGACGACCTGCCCGGTGGCCGGGTCGTCCTGTGCGGCGGCCTCGCCTCGCGCGCCGAGCAGCCGGAGGCGGTCGGCCACGACGCCCGTGATCTGCGGCGGCCCCGAGGTGTCGAAGCGCAGTGTGTCGAGCGGCCGGACCGTCCGCGTGGTTGCCGGTGACGCCATGCCTCTCCTCTCCTGGCGCGGCGGTGACCGCGCCGGGACGTTCCAAGAATTCCGGGAACCCGGGAGCGTGTGCACCCGACCAGTTCCACGGACAGACAGTCGGACAACCGTTCCCACGGGTTCCCGAACATCCGGAGGAAAGCAGTGACGGATCCAGGCGCAGCGAACACCGCGCAGACCCAACACGACGCGCACACGGCCCTGTTGCGCGACCGGGTCGCCCGGTTCGTCCGGGACGGGGTGATCCCGTACGAGCCGGTGCTGGACGCGGGGGGCTCCGCTGCTGCGGCGGCGATGGCCGAGTTGCGCGGCCGTGCGCTCGACGAGGGACTGTGGGCCCTGCCCCTGCCGGAGGAACTGGGCGGCGGAGGGGTTGCTTTGGGGGCGTACGCCGCGCTGGCCGAGACCGAGGGCGCCAGCGATCACGGACCCGCGGCCCTCCGCTACGCCGCCCTCCTCGACCTCACGATGCTCGCGCGGCACGGTGGGAGCCGCATCCGCGAGGAGTACCTCACGCGGCTGGTCGCCGGCGAGATCCGCACCTGCTACGCGATGACCGAGCCCGGCACGCCCGGTACCGACCCGTTCCGCACGGCGACCCGGGCCGAACGCCGGCCGGACGGCGGCTGGACGGTCACCGGCCGCAAGTGGTTCACCTCGGGAGCCGCGAACGCCGACCTGGTCACGGTGCTGGCCCGCACCTCGGGCTCCCCCGGCGACCGCGAGGGGCTGTCGCTGCTGCTCGTGCCGACCGGCTCCCCCGGTTTCCGCGTCGTCCGTGAACTCCCCGTGTTCGGTGCGGCCGGCCAGTACGAGGTCGCCCTCGACCGGGTCCCGGTGCCGGCCGACCACCTCGTCGGCGAGCCGGGGCAGGCGCCGGCCATCGCCGGCGAGCGGCTGCAGTTGGGGCGGACGCTGCGCTGTCTGCGCTGGCTGGGCCAGGCCCAGCGCGCCTTCGACCTCATGTGCGAGCGGGCCGCCACCCGGAGCGGATCACGCGGACCGCTCGCCGACCACCAGCTGGTCCAGCAGCACGTCTTCGACGCCCTCCTCGCACTGCGCACGACGCGCCCCCTGGTCCACGAGGCGGTCGCCCTGATCGAGGCCGGGCAGGACGCCCACGTCGAGGTCGGTCTCGCCAAGGTCGCCGCGGCGCGGATGCTCCAGCACGTCGCGGACTCGGCGATCCAGGTCCACGGCGCAGCCGGACTCGGCCCGGACACTCCGCTGCCCGCGCTGTTCCGCAGCGGTCGCGCCGCCAGGATCCTCGACGGCCCGGACGAACTGCACATCACGTCCGTGGCCCGGCGCGTCCTGCGCGGCCACGGCGCACGGCAGCCCACCCGGGGGTGACGTCCACGACACCGTCAAGGGCGTGGAGCGCGAGCGGTGATCGGTCCGGGGCCCGGGAACCCGGGCCGGCTTCATCGGCGCCGAGGCCGTGACGGCGGCCGGCGAGGTGCCGAGCGGGCCACCGGTCGGCTCCACCCCGGCCGGACGGTGCGAGCGGACCCGTCAGGCCCGGTCCTCGCCGATCAGGCGGGCCGCGGCGCCCGGTCGCGGCGGTCGCGCACGGCCCAGACGAACGCGACCGCGCCGGCCACGGCGAACTCCGCGGCCACCAGCAGCCATCCCGCCCCGTACCGGTCGTCCGAGGCCAGCAGTCCGAACAACGGCGGCCCCACCGCGAAACCGGCGAAGAACCCCGCCGCGGTCAGCGCCGAGTCCTGACCCGCCCGGCCCGGTGCGGCCCGCTGCATCACGAGCACCATCGTGACGGCGTTGCCGGAAACGGCGAACACCCCCACCGCAACGGCCCCGAGCCATACGAGCGGCCCCACCGCGACCGCGGCCGCGAGGAGCACGGCCGCGCCGAGCGCTCCGCAGGCGAGCCACCCCGGAAGCCACTCGGCCCGGCCCGGACGCGCCGCCTTCGACCAGCCCACCCGGCCGACGATGCCGGTCACGCCCAGCACCGCCACCAGCGCCGCGGCCGCCGTCGGGCCCAGACCCAGCTCCCGCGCGCCGAACAGCGCGAGATAGGTGTTCACGGAGGCGATGCCGCCGCCCAGGAACAGCGAGAACACCGCGAGCCACGCAACCGCCCCGCGCGGGATGAGCGAGGCGCGGGAGCCGCCCGGGGTGACCGGTGGATCGGCGGGCAGAACGCGCAGCGCCCACAGCCCGGTGAGCAGGGCCGCGCCGGCCGACGTCCACACCGCGCCCCGCCAGCCCAGCCCCGAGGCGAGGGCCGCCAGGGGCAAGCCCGCCGCGAACGCGCCCAGTTGGACGCCGGACTGCTTCACACCGGTGACCGCGCCCCGGCGGGCGGGTGGTACCGCGGCGAGAATCGCCTTGTTGGTGGCCGGGTTGGCCAGGGCCTGCGGTACGCCGCCGAGCGCGACCGCGCCCAGCAGCAGCCCGGCGCCGGGAGCCGACCCGATCAGCGCGAGCGCCGCGGCGGAGACCAGGAGCAGGGCCACCAGCGAGCGGCGCGGCCCCACCCGGTCCACGATCCGGCCGCCGGCCGGCGAGAGCAGGGCTGCCGTACCGAAACCGATCGTGGTCGTCAGCCCCAGCACCACGGGCGACAGGGCCAACTCGTCGACCAGGCACGGCCCGAAGGCACCGAGCAGGAACAACTGCAGCATGGAGAAGGCCATGGCAGCGGTCAGGAGCCCGGTGAGCCGTCGGCCTGCCCGGAATTCCGTCCCTTCCGGCGCAGCAGGTGCCGCTTCCTCCGCTGGCACAACCGTCTCCTTCCGAGGTTCATCGCACTGCCGGACGCGCAGTCAGTCGGACGTACGGCACGGCCGGTTCCCCGGATTCGCTGTGGTCCGCACCACACGGCCCGCGTCCGGAGCAGGAGCCGGACGGGAGCCGTTCCCACCGTGCACACCCCGGTGCAACGCTGACGACGAGGGTGCGAGGATGAGCCCGCCATGACACCAGGCCACTGTTCCCGAGCCGTACGGGCTGCGATGTTCGCAGCCCTGTGCGTGCTGCTCGCGGCCACCGGCCACGTGCTCATGTCGGGAACGCCCGTGCCCGGGTGGGCCCTTGCGGCAGCGCTCGCCGGCACGTCCGGCCTCGCCTGGTCCCTGGCCGGCCCCGAGCGCGGGCTCCTCGCCGACACCACGACGGCGATCGCCGTCCAGGCCGCGCTCCACGCGGGGTTCTCCCTGGTCCAGTCCGCCGCCCGGCCGCTGCCGTCCGGCCGGTCCTTCGCGCAGCAGTGGGCGCAGTACCTGACGTGCGGGGACACCCGGCTGTCCGCGTCCGAGGCCGCACGTCTGGTCGACGACGCCGGCCTCGGCGGCCTGGTGCACCAGCCGCCACCAGGAACGACGGCGGTCACGGACGCGGGCGCCCACGCCCACCACGCCGTGCACGGCATGTCGCAGGCCATGGCGGGTACGCCCGTGCCGGACGCGCACGCCATGGCCGGCATGCCGATGTCCGCGCCCGGCATGCTGGCGGCGCACCTGCTGGCCGCCGTGATCGCCGGACTCTGGCTCGCCTACGGCGAACAGGCCGCCTTCCGGCTGCTGCGCACCTTCGCGGCGTGGCTGTGGACACCGCTGCGACTGCTCCTCGCCCCGTCGCGCGCAGCGCACCGGCCTCCGCTGCGTGCGCGCCGCGAGCGCGACGGCAGCCCGCTGCGGCAGCTCTTCCTCATCGACGTCATCACCTCACGGGGTCCGCCTGCGGGAACCGCTGTCATCTGACAGCCGGCTTCCCGAGCACGCGCGGGTCATCCCCGGCGCGCCTCGGGCATCGGTCATGCCCTCCGGCAGGCCGTACCCCTCACCGGCCCGCCGAGCGCGACGCCGGACACCACACGCGTAAGGACCTTGTGGCGATGACCCCTGCCCTGAGCACCTCCCAGGATTGCGCCGTGCCGGAAACGGCCGGGCACACCCGCGGCAGCGACGAAGCCGTGACCCGGCTCGCGCTCGCCGCACGCGACGGCGACCCGGAGAAGGCCGACCGGTTCGTGCGCGCCCTCCAGCGCGACGTCTGGCGGTACGTCGCCTACCTCAGCGCCGACCCCCAAGCCGCCGACGACCTCACCCAGGACGTGTTCCTCCGCGCCCTGCCCGCCCTGCGGCGCTTCGAGGGCCGTTCCTCCGCCCGCACCTGGCTGCTGTCGATCGCCCGCCGCACCGTCGTGGACAGCATCCGCCGGTCCGCCGCCCGCCCCAGGCTGTCGGACCGTCACGACTGGCAGATCGCCGCCGAGCAGGCCCAGCCGTGCGGCGTCCCCGGGTTCGAGGACGGCGTCGCCCTCGCCGAGCTCCTGAAGGCCATCCCGGCCGAGCGCCGTGAAGCCTTCGTCCTCACCCAGCTCCTGGGCCTGCCCTACGACGAGGCGGCCGCGGCCATCGGATGCCCGATCGGTACGGTCCGCTCCCGCGTGGCCCGTGCCCGCAGCTCGCTGATGGCGCTCCTCACGGATGCGGAGACGCTCCCGGCCGGCGCGGAGCGCCCTGCGCCGGCGCACCGGGGTGAAGGCAGGGCGGCCGCCCGGCAAGCCCGTACGGACATGGCCCTGCTCGGCTGATCCGTGGCTCACCACGGGCGCGGCGGCCGACGCCGGTACGGGATCACTCGGGGCGGCTGAAGCGGTGGGCCGCCCAGAGCAGGGCCAGGGCTCCGGCCGTCAGCAGGGCCGCGGCTTCGAGGGGCAGCGGTGGCTGGCGGCCGAACCATTCGATGCCCGGCACCGCTGCCTGGCCGGGTACCCGGAGCGTGATGCTGCGCCGGAGCAGGTCCACCCCGTAGGCGAGCGGGTTGGCGGCGGCCAGGGTCCGGGCCCAGCCCGGCAGGCTGTCCAGCGGGAAGAATCCGCCGGAGAGGAACAGCAACGGCATCATCACCAGGCCGAGCAGCATGTGGAACACCTCGGGGCGGCCCAGGCTCACGGCCAGGGCCAGGGAGAGTGCCGTGATGGTGAAGGAGGCCAGGATCATGCCGGCGAGGAGCAGCGCGAGGAGGAGCGGATCGTAGGGCAGGCCCACCGCTCCGGCGAGGGCCAGCAGGAGGGCGCCCTGGACGGCGGCGACCGCGGTGCCGCCGGCGCAGCTGCCCAGGAGGAGGGTGGAGCGGCGCACCGGGGCCATCAGCAGTTCGCGCAGGTAGCCGCTCTGCCGGTCGGTGATCAGGCGGATGCCGACCATGATGGCCGGTGTCTGGACCGTCATCATCAGCATGCCGGGGAACAGGTAGGTCTGGTAGCCGACGCCGAGCGTGGAGTGGGGGATCAGCGCGGCCAGGCCGCCGCCGAGGATGAAGAGGTAGAGCACCGGCTGGATCAGCATGAGCGCGGTGTGGGTGGGCTGGGAGGACAAGCGCAGCAGGTCGCGGTGGACCAGTGCGTGGACCGCCCGCAGTTCACGGCGCAGGCGGGGAAGCGGCGCCGGGTCCGGGACCTCGTGGGTACCGGGTGTGTCGC
>NZ_JBHYVA010000429.1:0-7415 GCF_042750055.1 Streptomyces sp. NPDC059456 | reverse complement strand
GCGCCGCCCCGTCCGTCCGTGCCGCCGCCCCGTCCACCCGGGACGCCGCCCCGTCCGTCCGGGCCGCCCGGTCCGGATGCCGCCCCGTCCGGGATGCCGCCCCGTCCGGGCCGCCCCGTCCGGATGCCGCCCCGTCCGGGACCGGGGCCGGCCCTCGCGCGGGGGCGGGGAGCGTCGTACGGGGCGTCAGATGTGTGAGCCCGGCCACAATCCGCCCCGAAATGGGCTCCGGGGCCGTCCGGGCCCTGATCGGGAATGCCGTGCCGACCCCCTCGGAGGCCAGTCCCCGCAAAGGATTTGGGCGATGGGCGGGCAACCGTGTAATGTCTTCATCGCTCGCCCCAATAGCTCAGTCGGTAGAGCGTCTCCATGGTAAGGAGAAGGTCTGCGGTTCGATTCCGCATTGGGGCTCTGGTGAGAGAGGTTCCCCACCCTCGGGTGGGGAGCTGATCACATCAAAGCGGCGTAGCTCAGTCGGTAGAGCAAGCGGCTCATAATCGCTGTGTCACCGGTTCAAGTCCGGTCGCCGCTACCCACAGTAGCCGATTGCGGGGTCGGTCTCCCGATCGGCTACTCTTTTATGCGTTCATCCGTCCCATAGTCCGTCAAGGAGCACTCACGTGGCTGCCACCGACGTCCGCCCGAAGATCACGCTGGCCTGCGTGGAGTGCAAGGAGCGGAACTACATCACCAAGAAGAACCGGCGTAACAACCCGGACCGCATGGAGATGAAGAAGCACTGCCCGCGCTGCAACTCGCACACCGCGCACCGCGAGACCCGCTGACCCCAGCGAAGTCTCGAATACAGGCACCGTCATGAGGTCGTCCCCTTCATCGGGGGACGGCCTCGTGTCGTTTCCACGATCGGTTCACTGATCGTTTCCGTGATCGGTTCCCTGATCGTTTTCCTGATGTGACCGTCTTTTTCAACAGGAGGTAGGGAGCCATGGCGCTCGACCAGTCCTTCGTCGGGCGGAGCTACCCGCCCACCGATCCGTACGAGGTCGGCCGGGAGAAGATCCGCGAATTCGCGGTCGCGGTGGGTGACGCGAATCCCGTCTACACCGACCCCGATGCCGCCAAGGCGTTCGGCCACCTCGATGTGATCGCCCCGCCGACTTTCGTGTTCGCGATCACATTCGCGGCGGCGGGCCAGGTCGTGGAGGACCCGCAGCTGGGTCTGGACTACAGCCGCGTCGTGCACGGCGACCAGAAGTTCGCGTACTCGCGGCCCGTGCGGGCGGGTGACCGGCTGTCGGTGACCTCGACCATCGAGGCCGTGAAGTCGATGGCGGGCAACGACATCATCGACATCCGCGGCGAGGTCCACGACGAGACCGGCGAGCACGTGGTGACGGCGTGGACGAAGCTCGTCTCCCGCGCCCCCGAGGAGGCCTGAGATGACTGCGCAGATCAAGTACGCCGACGTCGAGGTCGGTACCGAGCTGCCGGCGGGGTCCTTCCCGGTGACCCGCGCCACGCTGGTGCGGTACGCGGGCGCCTCGGGTGACTTCAACCCGATCCACTGGAACGAGAAGTTCGCCAAGGAGGTCGGACTGCCGGACGTCATCGCGCACGGCATGTTCACGATGGCCGAGGCGATCCGTGTCGTCACCGACTGGGTCGGCGACCCGGGGGCGGTCGTGGAGTACGGCGTGCGGTTCACGAAGCCGGTGGTCGTGCCGAACGACGACGCGGGCGCGGTGATCGAGGTCAGCGGGAAGGTCGCGGCCAAGCTGGACGACAACCGGGTGCGGGTCGACCTGACGGCCATGAGCGCGGGCCAGAAGGTCCTCGGCATGTCCCGGGCCGTGGTGACCCTGGCCTGACCCCGTCCGTTCCCCGGCCGCCACGGCGCCGGGGAACGGCTCCGGCCGGGGTTGACGTAGTTAGTGATTGCGTACTAACTTACTGCCATGGCAAGGATGAGCGCAGACGAACGGCGCGAGAGCGTCATCCGCGCGGCGATTCACGAGTTCGCCCGCGGCGGGTATTACGGGACCTCCACCGAGGCCATCGCGAAGCGCGTCGGCGTTTCGCAGCCGTACCTGTTCCGCCTCTTCCCCAACAAGCCGGCCATCTTCCTCGCCGCCGCCGAGCGCTGTCTGCGGGAAACCCGCGACGTCTTCGCGGCCGCCGCCGAGGGCCTGGAAGGCGAAGAGGCCACGCTCGCCATGGCGAACGCGTACGCCCGGCTGATCGCCGAGGAGCCGGACAAGCTCCAGATGCAGCTCCAGATGTACGTCACCGTCGCCGCCGCCGAGGCGGCCGGCGACCACCAGCTCGGCGAGCTCGTCCGCAAGGGCTGGATGGAGCTCTGGGACACCGTTCACGTCCCCCTCGGCGGGGACGTGAAGGAGACCACGACCTTCATGGCCTACGGAATGCTGATCAACACCCTGGCCGCCATGGGTTTTCCGCCGGGGCACCGGGTGTGGGAGGCGCTTTACCCGTCTGCCCGTATCGAGAAGCAGGCGGAACCGGAGTAGGGCATCCGGGCCCCGCGCTGTTGCGTATTTTTCTGCGCCGCAAAGTTAGTCAGTGATAACTAACAGTCCAGTTCTCATCCTCAGGGGGAAACCGTGAACGGCACGCAAGGCACCAGAGACGCCCGAGAGACCGCAGAGACCCTAGAGACCGCAGAGGCCCGAGAGACCGCAGACGCCCGCGTGACCGGAGACACCCACGAGGCGCCGGACAACGCGTTCCGCGGGCCCGCCGTATGGGCGCTCGTCCTCACCGGGGCCGCCAGCTTCATGGCCGCCCTCGACAACCTCGTCGTCACCACGGCCCTGCCCGCCATCCGCGAGGACCTCGGCGGCAAGCTGGAGGACCTGGAGTGGACGGTGAACGCCTACACGCTCACCTTCGCCGTCCTCCTCATGTTCGGCGCCGCCCTCGGCGACCGCTTCGGCCGTCGGCGGTTCTTCATCGGCGGTCTCGCCCTCTTCACCGGCGCCTCCGCCGTGGCCGCCCTCTCACCCGGCATCGACACGCTCATCGCCGCCCGCGCCGTCCAGGGCGTCGGCGCCGCGGTCATGATGCCGCTCACCCTCACCCTGCTCATGGCCGCCGTCCCGGCCGCCCGCCGCGGCATGGCGCTCGGGATCTACGGAGCCGTCACCGGCCTGGCCGTCGCCAGCGGCCCCCTGATCGGCGGCAGCCTCACCGAGCACATCTCCTGGCAGTGGATCTTCTGGCTGAACGTTCCGCTCGGCCTCGCCCTGATCCCGCTCTCCCGCCTGCGCCTCGCCGAGTCCACCGCCCCCGGCGCCCGCCTCGACGTCCCCGGCACCCTCCTGATCAGCGGCGGTCTCTTCGGCATCGTCTACGGCCTGGTCAACGCCAACTCCGACGGCTGGACCAGCACGACCGTCCTCGGCTCCCTGATCGTCGGCGGCCTGCTCGTCCTCGCCTTCGCCCGGCACGGAGCCGTCAGCGCGAACCCGATGCTCCCCATGCGGCTCTTCCGCAACCGCGGCTTCCTCGGGATCAACGTGGCCAGCCTGCTGATGTACCTGGGCATGTTCGGCTCGATCTTCCTGCTCAGCCAGTTCCTCCAGGGCGTCGCCGGCTACTCGCCCACCGAGGCCGGTCTGCGCATGCTCCCCTGGACCGGCATGCCGATGATCGTCGCCCCCATCGCCGGCATCCTCTCCGACCGGATCGGCGGCCGTCCCGTCGTCGCCGCCGGCCTGGCGTTCCAGGCCCTCGGCCTCGGCTGGTTCGCGATGATCCTGGAGGCGGACGTCTCGTACGCCGCCCAGCTGCCCGCGCTCATCCTCAGCGGCATCGGCATGGCCCTGTACTTCGCCCCCGCCTCCAACATCCTGATGTCCACCGTGTCCCCCGCGGACCAGGGCAAGGCCTCCGGCGCCAACAACGCGCTGCGCGAGGTCGGCGGAGCCCTCGGAGTCGCCGTCCTGGCCTCGGTCTTCTCCGCCCAGGGTGGCTACGAGACCCCGCAGGCCTTCACCGACGGGACCGTGCCCGCGCTGTGGATCGGCGCCGCCGCGGTGGCCGTGGCGGCCGCCTTCGCCCTCCTCGTGCC
Source organism: Streptomyces sp. NPDC059456 (assembly GCF_042750055.1). Classification (NCBI taxonomy): domain Bacteria; kingdom Bacillati; phylum Actinomycetota; class Actinomycetes; order Kitasatosporales; family Streptomycetaceae; genus Streptomyces; species Streptomyces sp. NPDC059456. The sequence goes on along the minus strand of NZ_JBHYVA010000429.1, from coordinate 3,364 downwards.
GGGCAAGCGGGCCGCCCGGGGCCCGGCACCCGTCCCCGCGACGCCCGCCCCCGCCCCCGCCACCGCCGCCCTCGCCGACAAGGCCGCCGCACGCTGACCGCCAACGCCAACGCCAACGGCAACGGCAAACCGCGACGGCGACCGCAGCCGAACGCAGGCACCCGAACGCAGGCACCCGAACGGAAGGGAACACCCGTCATGCCCGACATCCCCTGGTCCACGCCCACCCCGCCCGCCCCCGGTTCCGAGGTCTACGTCATGGCCTCCCGGTTCGAGACCGAGACCCTCCTCGGAGCCTTCCGGTTCTTCCTCAAGGCCCCCGGCATCATCCGCCAGATCCGCTCGGCGCCCGGCGCCCACGGCGTCGCGCTCCGGGCCCGGATCTTCAGCCGGACCTTCCTGACCCTCTCCGCATGGCAGGACCGCGACGCGCTGTACCGCTTCGCCGCCAGCGAGCCGCACCGCTCCAGCTCCCGCGCCGCCGCCGCGTTCATGCGGGAGTCGGCCTTCACCTTCTGGACCGCCCCGGCCTCCGGGCTCCCGGTCGCCTGGGCCGAGGCCGAGCGCCGGCTGGCCGAACAGCAGGCCCGCTCGTGACGTACGGTCCGTGGCCCCGCAGGGATGCGAGGGGTACGGACCGTACTCTTGTCCACGTGCAGGAACTCCACGACGCCCCCCTCGCCCCCCTGACCACCTTCCGCCTCGGTGGCCCCGCCACCCGTCTGGTCACCGCGACCACCGACGCCGAGGTGGTCGAGGCCGTCCGCGCCGCGGACGAGAGCGGCACACCGCTCCTCGTCATCGGCGGCGGCAGCAACCTGGTCATCGGCGACCGCGGCTTCGAGGGCACCGCCCTGCGCATCGCGACCACCGGATTCCACCTGGACGGCACCACCCTGGAGCTCGCCGCCGGCGAGAACTGGAGCGACGCCGTCGCCCGTACCGTCGAGGCGGGTCTGGCCGGCATCGAATGCCTCGCCGGAATCCCCGGTTCCGCCGGCGCCACCCCGATCCAGAACGTCGGGGCGTACGGCCAGGAGGTCTGCGACACCATCACGGAGGTCGTCGCGTACGACCGCACCCGGCACGAGACGGTCACGCTGACCGCCGCCGAGTGCGCGTTCCGGTACCGCAACAGCACCTTCAAGGACCAGCCCGACCGCTACGTCGTCCTGCGCGTCCGCTTCGCCCTGGAGGACGCGGGCGGCCTGTCCGCGCCGGTCAAGTACCCGGAGACCGCGCGCGCCCTCGGCGTCGAGGCCGGCGACCGCGTCCCGGCCGCCGCCGCGCGCGAGACCGTACTGCGCCTGCGCGCGGGCAAGGGCATGGTCCTCGACCCCGCCGACCACGACACCTGGTCCGCAGGCTCCTTCTTCCACAACCCGATCCTGAGCGACGAGGCGTACTCCGCCTTCCTCGGCCGCGTCCAGGACCGCCTCGGCCCGGAGACCACCCCGCCCGCGTACCCCGCCGGCGAGGGCCGTACGAAGACCAGCGCGGCATGGCTGATCGACAAGGCCGGCTTCACCAAGGGCTACGGCACCGGCCCGGCCCGGATCTCCACCAAGCACACCCTCGCGCTGACCAACCGCGGCGAGGCCACCACCGAGGACCTCCTCGCCCTGGCCCGCGAGGTCGTCGCGGGCGTCCACGCGGCCTTCGGCGTCACCCTGGTCAACGAACCGGTGACGGTCGGCGTCAGCATCTGAGGAGTCCCGGCCGCCATGCTCTGTCCACTGCACGGGGCCGGTACGGACCCCACGCGCCTGGTGGGGCGCACGATCAGCAGGATCGTCGCGTCCTGGCACGTCTGCGAGGGCGAACGCTCCGAGGCGCCGCTCGACGTCTGGCTGATCGACAGCGAGGGCGATTCCACCAGGATCAGCACCGGGTCCGACTGGTGCCTCATCGTCGAGTCCGCGCCGCCCCACGAGCCGTACGACATGGGGGAGTGGGGCCGGATCGAGGTCGGCGAGGACCTCGGCGACCACCCCTTCCTGCGCCACCTCGGGGACACCGTGGCGAGCGTGGCCGAGTTCGCGGCACCGGAGACCGGGCGCACCCAGCTGGAGATCGGCTTCCCCGACGGCGACCGGGTCCGGGCCGACTGCTGGGAAGGCGACCTGCGGCTCACCCACTGACCCGCCGGACGACCGGTCAGGCGGCCAGCCAGTGGTCGATCCCGGCCAGCAGCTTGTCCTGTACGTCCCCCGGCGCCGCGGAACCGCGCACCGACTGCCGGGCCAGCTCGGCGAGCTCCGCGTCCGTGAAGGCGTGGTGGCGGCGGGCGATCTCGTACTGGGCCGCCAGCCGGGACCCGAACAGCAGCGGGTCGTCCGCGCCCAGCGCCATCGGCACCCCGGCCTCGAAGAGCGTGCGCAGCGGAACGTCCTCGGGCCGCTCGTAGACCCCGAGGGCGACGTTCGACGCCGGGCACACCTCGCAGGTGATCTGGCGGTCCGCGAGCCGCCGCAGCAGCCGCGGGTCCTCGGCGGCCCGCACGCCGTGGCCGATGCGGGAGGCGTGCAGATCGTCCAGGCAGTCCCGGACCGAGGAGGGCCCGGTCAGCTCGCCGCCGTGCGGGGCCGCGAGCAGGCCGCCCTCACGGGCGATGGCGAAGGCCCGGTCGAAGTCGCGGGCCATGCCGCGGCGCTCGTCGTTGGAGAGCCCGAAGCCGACGATGCCGCGGTCGGCGTAGCGGACCGCGAGACGGGCGAGGGTACGGGCGTCGAGGGGGTGCTTCATCCGGTTGGCGGCGATCAGGACCCGCATGCCGAGGCCGGTCTCGCGCGACGCCGCGTCGACGGCGTCCAGGATGATCTCGACGGCGGGGATCATGCCGCCCAGCAGCGGGGCGTACGAGGTGGGATCCACCTGGATCTCCAGCCAGCCGCTGCCGTCCCGCACGTCCTCCTCGGCCGCTTCGCGGACCAGGCGCCGGATGTCCTCGGGCTCGCGGAGGCAGGAGCGGGCGGCGTCGTACAGCCGCTGGAAGCGGAACCAGCCGCGCTCGTCGGTGGCGCGGAGCTTGGGCGGCTCCCCGGCGGTCAGTGCGTCGGGCAGGCGCACGCCGTACTTGTCGGCGAGCTCCAGCAGGGTCGACGGTCGCATCGACCCCGTGAAGTGCAGGTGGAGATGGGCTTTCGGCAGAAGCGTGAGATCGCGTGGGTGCTCCATCTGGTGATCCTGCCAAACCGCCGCGCCCGGCGGGAGGGGGTTTTACCGATCGGGGGCTTGCGCGAAAGTTTGCGCGGGCCCGGACGGTCCCCGGAACGCCGGCGGCGGCGGGGCGGCCCCCCGGCCCGGGGGCCGCCCCCCCCCCGCCGCGGCCCCCCGCCCCCCCCCGGCGCGGCCGCCCGCGCCC
>NZ_JBHYVA010000428.1:0-7419 GCF_042750055.1 Streptomyces sp. NPDC059456 | reverse complement strand
TCCCGGCACGGCCGGCCCCGGGTCACCGCATCTCGCGGACGGTGCGCGAGCTGAGGATGCCGATCCCCGTCACCGCCAGGACCAGCGCGGAGACGGCGAACATCGGGCCCGTGCCCGATCCGGCCAGGGCCCCGCAGACGATCAGGGACAGCGGGGCCACCGCGTAGCCGATCACCATGTCCACCGAGATCACCCGGCTCAGCACCGGGCCGTCGATGGTGCGCTGGATCCAGCTGAGCCCGAAGACCCCCTGGAAGCCCATCCCGAAGCCCATCGCCAGGACGGTGGCCAGGGCCCCGGCGGTGTTGCCGACGATGCCGAGCAGGCCCGTGCCGATGGCGAGCCAGCCCGCCAGCGCGGCGATCAGCAGGCCGATCCGGGGGCGGGTGTCGAGGGCGCCGCCGACGAGGGTGCCCAGCATCGCCCCGCCCGCCAGTGCCCCGTTGAGCAGGCCCAGGGTGGCCGAGCCGCCCTGCAGGTCGACCTTGGCGAGAGTGGCGAAGCCGACCGTGAACGGCCCCGCCTGGCAGAAGGTGACGGCTGCGTCGACGGCCAGGATCGTCCGGATCCGCGGGTCCTCGAAGGCGTACCGCAGCCCGGCGCGGATCCGGGCGGCCAGCGAGAGCGCGGCCGACGGCTCCGGCGCGCCCCCGTCCGCCCCGCCCGCCCCGTCCGCCGCGGGGCGGGGCAGCGGGCGGATGCCCGAGACGCACAGGCCGCAGAGGGCGAAGCACACCCCGTCGACGAGGAACGCGACCGGCGCGTCGGCGAAGGCCACCACCATGCCGCCGACGGCCGGCCCGAGCACGGCCGACACCTTCGCGGCGACCGCCAGCAGTGCGTTGGCCGGGGCGAGCAGCTCCTTGTCCACCACCGACGGCAGGATGGAGGCCCGGGCCGGCTGGAAGAAGGCGTCGACCGCGCCGAAGGCCGCGGCGGCGCAGCACAGCACCGCCACCGTCAGGGACCCGGCCAGGCCGGCCAGGCCCACGGCGGCCATCAGGGCGGCGCGGGCCCAGCTGGAGAGCGTCATCAGCCTCCGGGAGGACCACGTGTCGCTGAGGGAGCCGCCGACCAGGGTCAGCAGGGCCCGCGGCACCGCCTGGCAGGCGAGGACGTAGCCGAGGGCCAGGGTGGAGCCGGTGAGGCCGAGCGTGATCCAGGAGAAGGCGATGTAACTGAACCCGTCGCCGAGCAGGGACAGGGACTGCCCGAGCCACAGGAGGCGGAACGACGGCAGCCGGGCGGGGGCGCTCAGCCGGGACCGCGCGTCCACCAGGGTGGAAGCCATGAACGAACTCCCCTTCGTAGGGCTGTCGGGCCGCCGTCGGGCGGCCGTGGTCAGTAGCGGACGGGCAGGGCCGTCAGCGCGCGGTTGAGGAGGGACGGCTGCCAGGCGTGCTGTTCGGGAAGCAGCTCCAGGCCCGGGTACTCGCGTACGAGGACGTCGACCACCGCGCCGGCCACCAGCCGGGCGAGCGCGGCCCCGATGCAGAAGTGCGCGCCGAAGCCGAACCCGAGGTGGGAGGCGCTGCCGCGCCGGACGCTGAACAGGTCCGGGTCGGGGAAGCGCGCCGGGTCCCGGTTGGCCGCCGCCGTCACCAGGAACAGCCGGTCCTCGGCGCGGACGGAGCGCCCGTCGAGGTCGAAGTCCCGGGCGGCGGTGCGGATCGACATCTTCGACGGGCCGTCGAAGCGCATCGCCTCCTCCACCGCCATCGACACCAGCGCCGGGTCCTCCCGTACGGCGGCGAGCTGCTCGGGGTGCTCCAGCAGGGCGAGCACGGTGTTGACGATCAGGTTGCTGGTGGTCTCGCCGCCGGCGAAGGCCATCTGCGTCAGCATCCCGACGAACTCCTCCTCGCTGACCGACGCGCCGATCTGGCCGCCCGCCAGCACGGCACTGATCAGGTCGTCCTTGGGGTCGGCGCGGCGCTGCTTCACCAGGTCGGCGAGGTAGTCGTCCAGGTTGACCAGGGACTGGAGCGAGGTGCGGTACTCGCGCTCCTCCTGGGCGGCCCCCAGGACGAGGTCGCCGACGCGGGCGTTCCAGTACCAGAAGGACGGGCCGTGGGCCTGCGGGACGCCCAGCCAGCGGGCGAAGACCAGGGCGGGCAGCGGCCGGGCGATGTCGGCGACCAGGTCCCCGGTCCGGCCGGGGACGGCGCGGCGGGCGAGCATGGCGCGGGTGGCGCGTTCGACGAAGGCCCGGTAGCGGCCGATCGCGCGGGCCGCGAACTGCTCCTGGAACACCTGGCGCAGCCGCCGGTGCTGCGGGGCGTCGTTGAACACCATCCAGCGGGAGAGGATCGCGAAGGCCCGCTCGGCGTCCTCGCGGGCGCCCTCCGGTACGGCGTCCATCAGCGGGCGCACCCGCTCGGCGGAGACCGCGGGGTCGCGCAGGCAGTGCATCAGCTGGGCGTGGCCGGTGACGAGCCAGGCGCGGTGCATGGCCGACCAGTACACGGGGTCGTGGTCGCGCAGGGAGTTCAGGTACCCGTACGGGTCCGCGTTGACGGCGGGGTCGAGGAGGTACCGCTCGGTGAAGGCGGCCGCCGGGGCGGGGGGCCGGGCCGGGCCGGTGGCCGGCGGGGCGGACGGGGAGGCGGCCCGGGGAGCGGCCGGCGGGGCCGTCCTCCCCGTGACCGGGCACACCAGCCCGGTCGCGGTCGCGGTCCCGGTCGTGGTCCCGGTCGTGGCCGCGGTCGTGGTCGCGGGGGTGTTGGTGGTCAGGACGGTCATCGGCGTTCCTCCGACTGGATCCGGCCGAGCACGGAAGCGGTCTTGTGCATCAGCCGTTCGGACATCATGGACATGTGGTCGCCTTCGGTGACGTGGACGGTCAGCCCGCCGAGCGCGGCCTCGCGCCAGCGCCCGACGTAGGTCCGGAAGTCCACGTCCAGCCCCGGCATCACTTCGCCGTCGGGCAGTTCCGCGGCCGCGCTGCCCACCACGAGGTGGACGTGGCCGGGGTAGGGGCGCAGTGCGTAGCCGGCCAGCGCGGTGAGCAGCGAGTGCCACACCTCGATGGGGGCGTGCTCCACCAGGGCCGCCTCGCCGGGGCTCATGCCGGCGCCCAGCAGCAGGGTGGTGAGTTCGGCCACGGCCGTCACCCGTTCCGCGGACGGGGCCAGCGCACGGACGCGGTCGCGCAGCCGCAGCCCCCGTTCCATGTCCCGGCCGACCGCGGCGAGGCGTTCGCGGGCCGCCGGGTGGGGCAGGTACGGCTCGATCAGCGTCAGCGGTGCGACGGTGTGACCGGCCTCGTGCAGCTGGGTGGCCATCTCCAGGGCGATGTTGGCGCCCATGGACCAGCCCAGCAGGTCGTGCGGGCCGTGCCCGCCGTGGGCGGCCAGCTCGGCGGCGTAGTTGGCCGCGATGCCGGCGATCGTGGTCGGGTCCACCCCGCCGAGCAGCCCGCGGGCCTGGAAGGCCCGGACCGGCCGCCCCGGCGGGAGGGCCCGGGCGAGGGGTACGTACCAGGCGCCGCTGCCGCCGCTGGGGTGCACGCACCACAGCGGGGAGCCCTCGCCGTCGCGCAGCCGGACCTCCGAGGTGACGGCCCGGGCCGGTGCGAGCGGGTCCGCCGGGCCGTCCGGCCGGGCGCCCTGCGCCGCCGTCTCGGTGGCGCGGGCGGCGAGACGGGAGATCGTCGGGAGTTCGAGCAGGTCCCGTACGGAGACGCTCAGTCCGCGGGCCGCGGCCTGCGCGGCGACCCGGACGGTGGAGAGCGAGCTGCCGCCGAGGGCGAAGAAGTCGTCGTGGACGCCGACCTGGGAGATGCCGAGCACCGTGCGCCACACCTCGGCGAGGATCACCTCGGCCGGGGTGCCGGGCGCGACGTAGGCGGTGGCGCTGTGCAGGCGGTCGGCCGAGGGCAGCGGCAGGGCCTTCTTGTCGACCTTCCCGCTGCTGTTGACCGGCATCGCGTCGAGGAAGACGAACCGGGCGGGCACCATGTACGCGGGCACCTTGGCCCGCAGGGCCTGGCGGAAGGGCTCGACGACGGGTTCCACGCCCTCCTCGGGGACCACGTACGCGACGAGGGCCGGCTCGGGCAGGTCGCGCCGCAGCAGGACCACCGCCTGCTGCACGTCGGGCAGTTCGCGCAGTCCGTGCTCGATCTCGCCGAGCTCGATGCGGAACCCGCGCAGCTTGACCTGGCTGTCGCGGCGGCCGAGGACCTCCACGGCGCCGTCGGGCAGCTGGACGCCGATGTCGCCGGTGCGGCACAGCCGGCCGCCGGGGGCGCCGTACGGGTCGGGGACGAACGCGGCGGCGGTCAGGTCGGGGCGGTTCACGTAGCCCCGGCCGATGGCGCGCCCGCCGAGGTAGACCTCGCCCTGTACCCCGACGGGGACCGGCTGGAGGTCCTCGTCGAGGACGTAGACCTGGGTGTTGCGCATCGGCCAGCCGATCGGCGGCCGCTTGCAGTCCGGCTTCAGGAGGGTGGAGACGGACCACACCGCCGTCTCGGTGAGCCCGTAGACGTTGTAGAACCGCCGTCCGCGCGCCCACTTCTGGGGCAGTTCGGCCGGGCAGGCCTCGCCGCACACCTGGAGGATCCGCAGCGCCGGGAAGCGGTCCTCGCCCAGGGCCGCCAGGGCGCTCGGCGCGAGCATCGCGACGGTGATCCCGTACTCGAGCAGCGTGTTCGCCAGATCGGCGCCGGCCCGCAGCGCCTCCCTGGGCGGGGTGCACAGCTGGGCGCCGTTCGCCAGCGCCCACGTCAGGTCCAGGATGGAGACGTCGAAGCTGAGCGAGGCGAACTGGAGCACCCGGTCCTCGGCGGTCACCGGGAACAGGTCGCGCTGCCCCTCCAGCATGTTGGTCAGGCTGCGGTGCTGGATGGTGACGCCCTTGGGCGTGCCCGTGGAGCCGGAGGTGTAGAGGACGTACGCGGCGTTGTCCGCGGTGACCACAGGCGCGGGCAGCGGCGCCCCGGCGGGAGCGGCCCAGGTCTGCGGGTCGTCCACGACCAGGGTCGGGCCGTCGAAGGGCACGGTCCCCAGCAGCGAGGACTGGGTGATCAGCACCGGCATGCCGCTGTCCTCGACGATGAACTTCAGCCGGTCGGCCGGGTGCTGGGACTCCAGCGGCAGGAAGGCGCCGCCCGCCCGGAGCACACCGAGCACGGCCCGGACCATCTCCGGGCCCCGGTCCAGGCAGATGCCGACCGGCACCTCCGGGCCGACCCCGAGGGCCTGCAACCGGTCCGCCAGCTGGCGTACGGAGAGGTCCAGTTCGGCGTAGGTGACCTCGCTCTCGCCCTGCCGGACGGCCACCGCGCCGGGCGTGAGCACCGCGTGCTCGGCCACGCACTCGTGGAACATCAGGGTGCTGTTGGGCAGTTCGGGGCCCCTGCCCCACTCCTCCAGTGCCCGTACGCGCGCCTCACCGGCCAGTGCCGGCGCCGTGACGGGCGCCTCGGGCCGCACGGTCATCGCCTCCAGCACCCCGCACATCAGATCGGCGAGCTGCTCGGCGGTGGCGGGGGCCAGGTAGTCGGGGTCGACGTCGAGGATGAGGGACTCCACGCTCGCGTTGAGCATCAGCGGGAACGCGGTGCGGGCGATCTCCAGCGAGTCGTCCCAGCTGTCCCCCGACAGCCGGTGGAAGTTGACGTAGTTGAACAGGGTCTCCGCCACGCTCGGCGCACCGGGCCTCAGCTGCGCCATCCGTGCCAGCGGCACCCTGCGGTACGGCAGCATCTCCTGTTCGGCGGCGAACGCCGCCCGCAGGTATTCCAGCCAGCTGCCGCGGGGACGCCGGACCCCGAACGGAACGGTGTTGAGGAACAGTCCGCGCATCCGGTCCGATCCGGGCACCTCGGGGCGGCCGTTGGTGACCAGGCCGACCGAGTGCCCCTCGGCGGAGCCGTCGCGCTCGGCGAACAGGCTCATGGTGTGGTGGAACGCCGTCAGCAGGACGGTGCGGCGGGGCACCCCGGCGAGGCGGGCCAGCCGGCCGATCGGCTCGGCGAGGGCCGCGTACGAACGGCGCACCTCGTGGACGAACTGCCCGCTGTCGGAGGCCTCCGTGCCGCGCCGGGTGAACCGGACCGGGCTCAGGTCGCTCAGCGCCGTCCGCCAGAAGTCCAGGCCCTCCTCGTCGACGAGCGCCGCCCGCTCCAGCGCGACGTACTCGGCGTACGGGGGCGCCGCCGGCAGCTGCGGGGTGCGGCCCTGCGCCACGGCCTGCCGGTGCAGGTCCAGCAGGTCCGCGATGAGCGAGGTCAGGCTCCAGCCGTCGAGGACGACGTGGCAGTCGGTGAGGGTGAGCCGCAGCTCCTCGTCGGTGAGGTGGTGCAGGTGGATGCGGACCAGCGGAGGGGCCGCCAGGTCGAAGCGGCGGGCGAACTCCGCGTCGACGTAGCCCCGTACGGACGCCCACTGCTCCTCGTGCGGCAGGCCCCGCAGGTCGCTGTAGCCGACCGGGAGCTCCGCGGTGCGGTGCACCAGCTGGAGCGGCTCGGAGAAGGCCACCAGGTCGATGGAGGACCGCAGGATGCTGTGGCCGCGTACGACGGTGTCCACCGCGGCCTGGAACGCGCCGAGGTCGAAGCCCTCCGGCACGGTGATCTTGAGGTCGGTGACGTTGTGGTAGGCGCCGCGGCCCGGGTCGGCCAGCATCTCGTGCAGCATGCCGGCCTGGAGCATGGTCAGCGGGTACGCGTCGTCGAGCCCCTGCGGCAACCGGGCCGCGTCGGCCGGGTCGAGCTGGGAGAACGGCTCCACGGGCGCGGGGGCGCCGCCGTCGGCCGCGTCCGTCGCCAAGGCCGCCAGGTCGCCCAGGGTGCGGGCCCGGAACAGGTCCGGGACGCTCAGGCCCAGCCCGGCGGAGCGGGCCTGCCCGATCACCCGCAGGGCCAGCATCGAGTCGCCGCCCAGGTCGAAGAAGTTCGCCGTGCGGCTGATCCGCTCGGCGCCCAGCACGTCCCCCCAGATGCGGGCCAGCGCCTCCTCGGTCGCACCGGCCGGCGGGACGTGCCCGGCGGGCGCGGCCGCCCCCTCGACGGCCACCGCCACCAGGGTCTTGCGGTCCACCTTGCCGTTCGCGGTGATCGGCAGCTCCGGGTGCCGGACGAACAGCGCGGGCACCATGTACTCGGGCAGCGTCAGCCGCAGCCGGTCGCGCAGGTCCGGCGCGTCCAGCGGGCGGCCCTCGGTCAGCACCACGTGGGCGACCAGGCGGGCGCCGCCGTGCGCGTCGGGCCGCGCCACCACCGCCGCGTCCCGTACGCCGGGCAGGGCGCGCAGCGCGGTCTCGATCTCACCGGGCTCGATGCGGAATCCGCGGATCTTCACCTGGTGGTCGGCCCGTCCGGCGTACGCCAGCTGGCCGTCGGGCAGCACCCGTACCAGGTCGCCCGTGCGGTACATGCGGGACCCGGCCGGGCCGAAGGGGTCGAGGGGGAAC
>NZ_JBHYVA010000427.1:0-7439 GCF_042750055.1 Streptomyces sp. NPDC059456 | reverse complement strand
ACCCTCTCCCCCCACACCCAGCTCGATAGGGTTCTGGGGGGCTGGTTTTTTTTTAACCCCCCCCGCCCGCGGGCGGGGGCCCCCCCCGTCACGGGGGCCGCACCCCGGCCTTTGGCCGTATGAGCGGTGGCGGCGAGGGGGCGCACCCGTGATGCTGGAGCGGTGATGGACGAGACGGAGTTCTGGGAGATCGTCGACCGTACCCGCGAGGCCGCCGAAGGCGACCCCGAGGAGCATGCCGAGCTGCTCGTGGAGCGGCTGGCCCAGCTCGACCCGGACTCCGTCCTGGACTTCGCCCGGCACTTCGAGTCCCGGTACAACCGGGCGTACACGTGGGACCTGTGGGGCGCGGCCTGGGTGTTGCTCGACGGGGCGAGCGACGACGCGTTCGACTACTTCCGGTGCTGGCTGATCGGCCAGGGCCGGGAGGTCTTCGAGGGCGGGGTGCACGATCCGGACGGGCTCGCGGAGCTCCTGGAGGAGTTCGACGAGGAGATCGACGGGGACGGCGAGGAGCTGGGGTACGCGGCCGACGAGGCGTACGAGCAGCTGACCGGGGCGGTGGCGCCCGATCTGGGGATCCCGCTGCAGGCCGCCGAACCGGAGGGCGCCCCGCTGGACTTCGAGAACGAAGCCGTGCTCGCGGAGCGCTTCCCCCGGCTGTGGGACCGTTTCCGCTCCTCGTAGTGCTCCTAGTAGTGCGTGCCGCCGTCGATGCGGATCTCGGTGCCGGTGATGAAGGCGCCGTCCTCGGAGCCCAGCATGGCGACGACGCCGGCGACGGTCTGCGGGCCGGCGAAGCCCTGGCCGATGGCCGGGGCCAGCTTGGCGAACAGGCTCCAGTCGGTGTCCTCGGGCAGGCCGGGGCCGTTGCCCGTGGTCATGCCGCTCTCGATGGAGCCGGGCGCGACGGCGACGAAGCGCAGGCCCTGCTTGCTGTACTCGGCGGCCAGGGCGTGGGTCATGGACTGGATGCCGCCCTTGCTGGCCGCGTAGGCGGACATGTAGGGGTGGGCGAAGGACGCCGAGGTGGAGCTGAAGTTCACGACGACCGGCTGGTCGCCCTCCAGCAGCGCCGGGAGGGACTCGCGGATCACCAGGAAGGTGCCCGTGAGGTTGACCGCGATGACCTTGTTCCAGAAGTCGAGCGTGGTCTGGTGGGTGTGCGCGGAGCGCAGGATGCCGGCCGCGTTGACCAGGACGTCGAGCCCGCCGAGGGACTCCACGGCGGCGGCGACCCCGCTCCGTACGGCCGCCTCGTCGGATATGTCGAGGACGGCGGTGGTGAGCCGGCCGGCGTGCCCGTCGGCGGCGGCCCGGTCGGCGGTCGCTTTCAGGCCGGCTTCGTTGACGTCCACGGTGTGGACGCGGCCGCCCTCGGCGAGGATGCGGTGGACGGTGGCCTGGCCGATGCCGGAGCCGCCGCCGGTGATGAGGACGCGACGTCCTTCGTAACGGTTCATGGGGCGAGCGTATCGAGATCGCGGCACGTTTTGCCAGAGTGTCAAAGCATGCAATCTGTCTCGTTTCCGGGAGGTAGGCTTCACCCGTGAGATCCCCTCGTCCGTACTCTCCCCTGGCGGGTCCCGGAGCCCGGTCGCTGACCGAGCGCCGCAAGGCCGCCACCCAGCTGGACATCGCCCGCGCGGCCTGCGCCCTGTTCGCCGAACACGGCCCCGACGGCACCACCGCCGAGGACATCGCGCACCGCGCCGGAGTGGCGCTGCGCACGTTCTACCGGTACTTCCGCAACAAGCAGGAGGCCGTCGCCCCGCTGCTCGCCGGCGGCGGCGACGCCTGGCGCGCCCTGCTCGCCGAGGAGGACCCCGGCACCCCGCTCGGCGAGGCCCTGGAACGCGCGGTGACCCGCTCGCTCGGCGACTCCCGCACGGTCGAGGAGGGCCTTGAGGTCACCCGCGGCCTGCTCCGCGCGGCCCAGGCCGACGAGGCGCTGCGCGCGGTCTGGTACCGGGTGAACCAGGACTCCGAGGAACGCCTGGTCCCGGTGATCGCCCGGCTGGCCGGCGAGGACGCGGACCCCCTGGGCGTCCGCCTCCTGGCGGCGGCCGCCACGGACGCCATCCGCATCTCCCTGGAGCTCTGGTCGACCACGGACGCCCCGGTCGCGGGCCCCGGCTCCCCCGCGGAACTCGCGGTCCGCTGCCTCCGCGACCTGACGGGCGCAATGCCCCTGCTCCACCGGCCCGGAGGAGCGGCTGCGGCACCGGGAACCTGAGGCCGAGAGGGCCGCCGGGGGCGCTGCTTCACCGTGGATATACGACTCGATGGGCATCGAGCGGTCACTCATCGGTACCCGGTGCGGACGGTTCTCTCCGCATTTCAGGCCGCCAGGGCGTGCCAGCGGGATGAGCTGCTGCGGGCCCGGGCCCGACACTTCGGTCGCCGTTCCCCTGCGGGTCCTCCTGGCAATCATGATCCACCCCGTTGCGCAGTTCGTTCCGCACTTGCCGCCAAGCGCGAATGATCTGCGGAAGCTTCGAAAGCACCTCGCCTACCTGTGTCAGTAGGAGCGTGAGGCAACCGAAGGCGGCAAGGATGACCAGGCTGAGGTTGTCCCAACTCACGGGCGCGCTACCCGAGCAGTGCCTGGCGAGAAATCCAGTCCAGGGCGTCTGCCCCCAGCTGGTCCGGCGCTTCGAGCAACGAGGCTTCCACTGCCGCGAGGTTGGCCAGCGCCTCGGGCGCGCCCGACCGGTCGAGCAGGGCGAGACGTTCCATTGCTGAGGCGACGACGCCGGGCCAGCCTGGCATTCCGAAGTGAGTGGGGGCCTTGAACACGGCCGAAGCGGCCCTGTGCAGCACCCCCGCGCGCCAACCCCGTTCACGCATCACCTCTGCGGTGAACCACACCCGGTCGTCGACGTGTTGGACGAACTCCGCCACGGATTGGGACACCGTCCGAAGCGCGAAGTGCGAGCCCCCGGCCCACGGAAGGTCCACGTCCGAGGCGACGGCCACGAAGGCAAGCAGCACCTCGGGCCCGTCGTCCCGTGCATCCACCAGCGCCGCGCGAGCCCTGCGGTACAGATCGACGCTCTGCGCGAAGATCTCCCCGTCGTTCGGCCCGTCGTCGGCCGCGTGAATCACGTCCATCGGCCCCTCGCGCCAGGCGTCTGCTACCAGGCCGACCGCTGCCGCGCTCACCAGGACGTTCGTGTCGTCCGCGTCGATCCCGAAGTGCGCCAGGATAACGGGGGCCTGCTCCTCGATGTCCGGAAGCGGTGAGTGCTTCTCCTGGGCCTCGGCCCTCCCCAGGAGGGCCGCGAGCCGAGCCGGCAGCGGTTCGGGCTCTGGCTGCTCCACGGTGATGCCGTGCTCCGCCAGATCGTCGAAGACGGCGTCCGGCCCGCAATCGATGTGTGTGGAGTCGTGGCGTCCCGAGCAGGCTTCCGGGCATTCGAACTCCTCGCACATCTCCGGTTCCTCGGGCTGTGCAGCATTGAGAAGGTGATAGGCGAGCCGCTCCGCCACCGCCTCCCGCGCCGCGATCATGGCCAGGTCGAGCCGGAAGGCCTCGTTCTTCAGCTCCGAGTTCTCATGGTCCACAGAAGCGGGAGGCTCTGGCGCGTCCGGGACCCACGCGTACGCGGACTCGAGCGAGATCAGTAGCCAGGCGACGCGCAGCGCCTCGGTATCTGTGCTCCGGACCAGCCCGGTCACGGCCTCAGCGGCCTGCCGCACACTGTCGAGCCGCGCGAGATGGCGTTCACGTACCGGCATCCAGGCCGCGGACTCCGCTCGGGCACGCTCGGCGTCGTGGGTCAGCGCGGCGTCGCGGGTCCGGCGCGCCCGAGTGATCAACCGAGTCAGGCAGGGGCGGCATCCGAACAGCCCGGACGTCGGTGTCGGCCCGAGCGGTACGGCGGCGAGGTTCTCACCGAACGGTTTGTCGCACAGGCAGCAGTCCACGCCTCCCACCTGGCGAGACGTGGGCATGCTGGGCAGCGCGGCGGCGCGAATGGTGTCATGGGCGTAAGCAGGGATGTGCACGCGCGGCAACTCCTCGGGAGAAGGCGCTCCGTCGGCGCCTTCTCTCATGCTCACCTCGCCGGTCGGCCGCGAGTCACGGTTTGGCGGGCGGACCGGCGAACTTGACGAATACTGACTCGGCCCTGGTCTGCGGCTTCTACCGTGTTGGCGGAACTTGACACCCTGAACGGGGAGGAATCCCATTGGTCGCTTCCAGCAGCCCGCCGAGACCGCAAGGCAGGCACCGAGAGTTAGCAGAGGCGCTGCAGGAACTGCACCGCTCGGCGGGCCGTTTGAGCTTCCGGAAGGTGAGCACGCTCATCCGCAGCCGCGAGGACCAATTGTCGGACGCCAGCCATGAGACCGTGCGCTCCGCTGTCAACGGAATACGGGTGCCGCGCTGGGAGACCGTCCACGACATTGTCGTCGTCCTGGCCGGACTGTGCAGCCCGCCCCGGGACGAGGAGTCCGAAACAGCAAGGTTCCTGCCGCTGTGGCGCGCGATCGGTGAAGGGGAATCCGGCGCGCTGAAGTCGTTCCAGGAGCTCGTCAATGGCGGCTGGGGCGGTGAGGACGGCACGTGGACGCCAGAATTGGTCATGGGCATGTTGGTCAACCCTTTCAGCGCCATCGAGATCCATCCCTCGCTCGCCGCCCCGCACGAGCCGTTGGTGCCCGAGGACCAATGGGTCCATGGGATGGTGCGGTTCATCGAGGAGCAGGGAGCCGAATACGCGCTACGGGTCCTGCTGCACACGCTGAAGGGTGACTACGTCGGGGCGGAGGACGGTGCGCCGTTTGGCTACCGCAATCCCGACCGGGAAGCCATGGAGGCGTACGCCGCCTTCCGGTACGGCTGCCAGGAGATTCTGCGGCGACTTGGCCGTGAGCCGAATCTCCTCGCGGAGTCGATCCGCGCCCTGCGCGCCGACGAGACGATGGACCGGGACGACCGGGCAGCGATGCTGGAGAACGAGTCGGACCTGAGTCTGATGCGCGAGGTGATGATCGTGACTCCGGGCACCTGGGACGAGGTGTCGGAGGAGGCTCACCACATGGTCTTCGGCTACCTGATCAAGCAGATCAGCCCGGTGGGTCCGCTCGGGCTTCCGGACGCCGAGCGGTTCCGGATCACCTGGCGCATCCCGGAGTCGCCCGCGGCGTAGCTTCACTCGCTTCCCGCACGAACCTTTACGACGAAGGCCGCCACCCCGGAGTGGGGTGACGGCCTTCGGACGAAATCCTCGACTTAGATGTCGAAGTACATCTCGAACTCGTGCGGGTGCGGGCGCAGGGCGATCGGGGCGATCTCGTGCGTGCGCTTGTAGTCGATCCAGGTCTCGATCAGGTCCGGGGTGAAGACGCCGCCGGCCAGGAGGTACTCGTGGTCGGCCTCCAGGGCCTTGAGGACGTCCTCCAGGCTGGTCGGGACCTGCGGGACGCTCGCGTGCTCGTCGGGCGAGAGCTCGTAGAGGTCCTTGTCGATCGGCTCCATCGGCTCGATCTTGTTCTTCACGCCGTCGAGGCCGGCCAGCAGCAGGGCCGCGAACGCCAGGTACGGGTTCGAGGACGGGTCCGGGGCGCGGAACTCGACGCGCTTGGCCTTCGGGTTCGAGCCGGTGATCGGGATGCGCATGGCGGCGGAGCGGTTGCGCTGCGAGTACACCATGTTGACCGGTGCCTCGAAGCCCGGGACCAGGCGGTGGTACGAGTTCACCGTCGGGTTGGTGAAGGCGAGCAGCGACGGGGCGTGCTTGAGGATGCCGCCGATGTAGTAGCGGGCGGTGTCCGACAGGCCCGCGTAGCCGGCCTCGTCGTAGAACAGCGGCTCGCCGTTCGCCCACAGCGACTGGTGCACGTGCATGCCCGAGCCGTTGTCACCGAAGATCGGCTTCGGCATAAAGGTCGCGGTCTTGCCGTTGCGCCAGGCGACGTTCTTCACGATGTACTTGAAGAGCATCAGGTCGTCGGCCGCGGCCAGCAGCGTGTTGAACTTGTAGTTGATCTCGGCCTGGCCGCCGGTGCCGACCTCGTGGTGCTGGCGCTCGACCTGGAGGCCCTGGGCGTCCAGTTCGAGGGAGATCTCGGCGCGCAGGTCGGCGAAGTGGTCGACCGGGGCGACCGGGAAGTAACCGCCCTTGTAGCGGACCTTGTAGCCGCGGTTGTTCTCCTCGGAACCGGTGTTCCAGGCGCCGGCCTCGGAGTCGATGTGGTAGAAGCCCTCGTTCGCGGAGGTCGCGAAGCGCACGCTGTCGAACACGTAGAACTCGGCCTCGGGGCCGAAGAACGCGGTGTCGGCGATGCCGGTGGAGGCGAGGTACGCCTCGGCCTTCTTCGCGATGTTGCGGGGGTCGCGGCTGTAGGCCTCGCCCGTGATCGGGTCGTGGATGAAGAAGTTGATGTTGAGCGTCTTGTCCTTGCGGAACGGGTCCAGACGCGCGGTGGTGATGTCGGCACGCAGCGCCATGTCGGACTCGTGGATCGCCTGGAAGCCGCGGATCGAGGATCCGTCGAAGGCGAGCTCCTCCGCCGGGTCGAATGCCCGAGCCGGGATGGTGAAGTGCTGCATCACACCAGGCAGGTCGCAGAAGCGGACGTCAACGAACTTGACGTCGTTCTCCTCGATGTACTGCTTCACTTCGTCGGCGTTCTGGAACATCCAACTCCTCCTACTCCCGACCCCGGGGCAGGGCGGGCTTTATAGCTCGTGGTGCGTCAGTGCGGTGCCGCACGCTGACCCGACCATAAGCAGGCGGGATTTCTCAAGCATGACCCATTTGTTTCGCTCAAGTTAACCAGGGTCCCGCGGGAAGGGCGTGGAGCCGCACAGGTACCGTGTTCGGGTGGACAACAGGCAAGCACTCGGATCCTGGCTCTCCGGCCCCCGCGCGGCCGCCGAGGACATGGGCGTCGACTTCGGCTACCCGGGCCAGCGGCTCGGCCTGCCCCGGCAGGGGCCCGGCTCCGCGGCCCGCTTCGGCCGCCGCCTCGGCGGGGTCGCCGTCGACTGGATCGGCTGCCAGCTGATCGCATACGGGCTGATCACCGGCGGCAACCCCACCGCCACGGGCAACTGGACGCTCGCGCTCTTCGTGCTGCTGAGCATCCTCACCGTCGGCACCGTGGGGTTCACCCCCGGGAAGCGGCTCGTGGGCCTGCGGGTCGTCGCGGAGGACGGCGGCCGCCTCGGCTTCGGCCGGGTCGTGCTGCGCACGGTGCTGCTCGCCCTCGTCATCCCGGCGCTGGTCTGGGACCGCGACGGCCGCGGCCTGCACGACCGGCTCTCCCGCGCCGTCCAGGTCCGCATCTGAGACCTCGCACGACAGAACGGCACAGAAGGGGAGCCCCCCGCCCGGACGGGGCGGGGGCGCCCCGTCTGTCGCGGTCTCTTTTAAACAACAGACGCTGCCGACGCATATTATAGTGTATATATCGGTTGTGGCTGGAGG
>NZ_JBHYVA010000426.1:0-7446 GCF_042750055.1 Streptomyces sp. NPDC059456 | reverse complement strand
GCCGGGGGGGGGGGGGGGGCCCCCCGCCGGGGCCCCGGGGGGCCCCACCCCCCGGGGCTGGCCCCCGCGGGCTTGGGGGCGGGGCCGCGGGGGGGGGGTACGCGGCGCCCCGGCGGGGATCAGCGCACGCCGCGGATCGGGAGGATGGCGAGCGCGCCGATCAGCGAGAGGGCCCCGCCGACGAGGAAGAGCGGGGTGTACCCGCCGAGGCCGGTCACCACGGCCGAGGCGACGAACGGGGCGATGATCTGCGGTCCGGCGTTCGCGATGTTGAGGACGCCCATGTCGCGGGCGGCGTCCTCGGCCCGGGGCAGGACCAGGGTGACCAGCGCGGTGTCGACGGCCATGAAGCAGCCGAACGCCAGCCCGTTGAGGGCGCTGAACACGAGCATGCCCGTCCAGGTCGGGCTGACCACGGGGACCACCATGACGAGGCCGGCGAGCGCTGCCGAGACACCGACGAACACCTTGCGGCGGTCCCACCGGTCGGACAGCAGCCCGCCCACCACGGTCGACAGGGCCATCGCGACCATCGACACGGGGGTGAGCACCGCCATCGCGGCGGGCGGGGTCAGCCCGGCGGGCAGGCTGATGTGGTCGTCGAGGATGTACAGCTGGTAGCCGACGACGGAGAAGTAGCCGAGGACCATCAGGGCCCGGCCGATGAACGCCCAGCGGAAGTCGTGGTTCGCCAACGCCGAGAGGAAGGCGGCCAGTCGGTCCCGTTTCGAGACGGCGGCCGGGGCGGGCCCGGTACGCGGGACGTCCCGGCACGTCAGGGTGAGCAGCAGGGCCGCGGAGGCGACGATCACGCCGAAGACGAGGTATCCGGTGCGCAGGTGCTCCGCCGTCCGGGAGGCGACCAGCACCCCGGCCGTGCCGCCGATCGGCAGGCCCAGCCCCACCAGCGCGGAGGCGGTGCCGCGCCGGGCCACGGGCACGCGGTCGGGGACGATCGCGGTGACCGCGGCCTGGAAGACGTTCATGGTCGCCTGCACCAGGCACCAGCCGATGCCGAGCAGCAGCGCGGTCTTCGCGTGGCCGAGGGAGGCCAGCGCGGCGAGGGAGGCGAGGGCGCCGCCGAGCACCCAGGGGTTGCGGCGCCCGCTGCGGTCGGAGAGGGCGCCCGCAATCGGGTTGAAGGCGGTTGCGAAGACCGCGCTGATCCCGCCGATCACGCCGAGGACGGCGACTTTGTGGACGGGGTCGATCGCGGCGACCTGGGTGGGCAGCAGGATCGAGCCGACGCCCATGTAGACCGCCATCATGGCGGAGTTGGCGACCAGCAGCAGCGGCAGGAGCGCGCGCTGGCGGGGAGGTTCCGGATCCGCGTGGGCCGGCGGATCGATGAGTTCGTTCTGGGCCATGACGACTCCTCGGGGGACGGAGCGAGAAGGGGTGCGGAGGCTCGGTGCGGGGCAGCGGCCCTGTTGCGCGGGCGACGGGCTGCGGGCCACGGGCTGCGGGTCGCGAGCCGCGGGCCGCGGGACGGAGGGCGCGAGGGAATGCGGAGCAGACGCTTCGAGTCGGCGGGTGACCACGGTTCACGTGATGTTGTTACACGTGTCACCTTCGGCGCTTGGACACTGTGTAGCACCCATTTCAGGGCCCCGCCAGAGGTTGTGGCGCTGCGATGTGCGGATCGTGACCGACCGGCGAGCTGTGCGGCCATGACGTGTAACCACCCGCCCAAGGCCACTGAGCAGGGCTGTTGTGTCCTGAATCCCTCTTGCACTTGTGGCGGCGGTCACGCATCCGCAATACTCCGTGCCGCATCGCGACGACCCCGTCGCCGCTCACCGGGAGAGCCCGCCCCACCCCACGGCTCCGGCGCCCGGTGTCCGGTGCCCTGCGCTCCGTGCTCTCTGCTCCGTGCCTGGTGCCTGGTGCCCGGTGTCCGGTGCCCGGTGCCCGGCGCCCGGTGCCTGGTGCCCGGTGCTCCGCGTCCGGTGCAGCGTGCACCGTGCCCTGTGCGCCGCGTCCGGTGCACCGTGCACCGTGCCCTGTGCTCCCCGTCCGGTGTTCGTCCGTCCGGCCATGTTCGTCCGTCCGGCCGTGGTCGGCCGCTCCGGCCGCGCTTCTGCACCTCCCTCCCGCTCCTGCCTGCTCTCCACGTGCCCCCACCGCCCGGGAAGGCCCCCGTGAAAGGCCCGCCATGCCGCGTTCCCCCTCTGCCGCGCCCCCTCCCCGGCCTCCGGCGCCCCTGTCCCCGGTCCCCGCCCCCCGGCACCACCTCCCGGCTGCGCCGCCGCGCCATGCGCCGGCCGTCGGGGCGGCCCTGCTGTGCGTCGCGCTGCTGATGGGGCTGCTGCTCTCCGCCGGCGAACGGCCCTTCTTCCAGGGGCTCGACGACCGCTGGGCCGCGTCCGTGCACAGCTCGCGCGGCGACGCCCTGACCGGTCTCGCCATCGTCTTCGACCGGCTCGGCGGCCCGCTCGGCACGGTCCTGCCGCTCGGGCTGATCGGCTGCCTCTGCGTCTACGGGCGCTGGCGGTCCGCGCTGTTCGCCCTCACCGCCGGTATCGCGGCGAACGTCGTCGTGGTGCTCCCGCTCAAGCAGCTCGTCGACCGTCCCCGCCCGCCGCATCCGTGGGTCCTGGTGAACGACGGCTCGTACCCCTCCGGCCAGGTGTTCAGCGCCGTGACGCTGGTGGTCGTGGCCGCCGTCGTGGCGTTCCCGCCCCGGGCGCGCCGCTGGTGGTGGCTGGTGGGCGGCCTGTACGTCGTCGCGATGATGGGCAGTCGTACCTGGTTGCACGCCCAGTGGCTCAGCGACACCTTCGCCGGGGCGCTCGCCGGCGCCGGCGCCTGCATGCTGCTGTGGAGGGCGTTCGCGCCACTGCTGCGGACCGAGGCCGAAAGGGTCGCCGCCGACAGCCTGTGGCTGTGAGGGTGCGCGCTGATATCGAGAATTCTTGACGGTCGTCCAATGTTCGCCATACCGTCATCCCGGGGCCGGCGTGCGCCCACCGCGCCGCCGCCCCCCCCGGAGCGACGAAGGAAGGGCCCCATGCCGCACACCGAACACCGCACCCCGCCGCCCCCCGTGGTCGACCTCTCCGCCGGCCGGCTGCGCGGCGCGACCGAAGACGGGATCTGCGTCTTCCGGGCGGTCCCGTACGCCGCGCCCCCCGTCGGGGACCTGCGCTGGCGGCCCGCCCGCCCGCACCCCGGCTGGAGCGGAACCCGCGACGCGAGCGCCGACGGCCCCAGCGCCCCGCAGATGTACCGCGAAGGCGGCGATCCGGTCCTCGGCGGCCACGGAACGCCCCCCTTCGACGAGGACTGCCTCACCCTCAACGTCTGGACCCCCGCGGCCGACGACGCCCGCCGCCCCGTGCTGCTGTGGATCCACGGCGGCGGCTTCGTCTCGGGCTCGGGCTCCATGCCGGGCTACGGCGGCGAGACCTTCGCGCGCGACGGCGACCTCGTCTTCGTCGGCATCAACTACCGCATCGGACCCCTCGGTTACCTCTCCCCGGAGGACGACGAGCGCGACGAGGCGGCCAACCCCTGGCTGTCCGACCAGCTCGCCGCCCTGCGCTGGGTGAAGGAGAACATCGCCTCCTTCGGCGGCGACCCCGGGAACATCACCGTCGCCGGCCAGTCCGGCGGCGCCGTGTCCACCGCCGCCCTCGCCGGGCACCCGCAGGCCGCGGGGCTGATCCGCCGGGTGATCCTGCAGAGCCCGCCCTTCGGCCTGGACCTCCCCGGTCCGGACGCGTACCGGGAGCGGACCGCCGCCTACCGGGAACTCACCGGCGCCAAGACCGCGCAGGAACTGCGCGCACTGCCCTGGCCGGCCCTGATCGGTGCGGCCGGCGGCCTGTTCGCCCGCACGACGCGCTGGGGCCACTGGCCGACCCCGTTCCTGCCCGTCGTCGACGGGGACACCCTGCCGCGCCACCCGGTGCGGGCCCTGCTGCACGGCGCCGCGGCCGACCTCGACGTCATGATCGGCTGGACCCGCGAGGAGGCCAACTTCGGCTTCGCCCTCGACGAGGGGTACGCCGCCGCCACCAGGGAGCAGGTGACCGACCGGATCGCGGAGACCTTCGGGACCGGGCCGGCCCCCGAGGTGTACGCCGCGTACGAGGCGGCCCGCCCCGGCGCCCGCCCGGCCGACGTCCTCATGGACCTGATCACCGACGAGCTCTTCCGCGTCCCCTGCGTCGGGCTCGCCGAAGCCCGCGCCGGTACGGGGCGGCCCGTCTGGGCCTACCAGTTCGACCTCCAGGCGGCCGCCCACGAAGGCCGGCTCGGCGCCGCACACTGCCTCGAACTGCCCTTCGTCTTCGACAACTTCGGGCACTGGGCGCACGCACCCTTCCTCGCCGGGCTCGCTCCCGCCGTCCGCGACGGCCTCGCGCGGACCATGCACCGCGCCTGGATCGCGTTCGTCCGCACCGGCGACCCGAACCACCCCGGCATGCCGCACTGGCACCCGTACGGGACGCGGACGCGCACCACGATGCGCTTCGACTCGGTCGTCACCGCCCTGGACGACCTCGCCGGGCCCTCGCGCCGCCTGCACGAAGCCCGCGGGGCCCAATGATCTAACTCGTGTAACCTGGGAAGGGAGGGGACGGCCGACCCAAGGGAGCACCGAGGACCATGCCCAGGGAACCCAAGGAGACGAGCACCGCCACGTCGCCCGTGTCGATCACCAGCGCCGACGTCGCCCGGCTGGCCGGGGTGTCACGCGCCACCGTCTCGTTCGTCCTGAACGACACCCCCGGCCACCGCGTCAGCGAGGGCACCCGAACCCGCGTCCTCGACGCCGCCCGGCAGCTCGGCTACGTACCGCACGCCGCGGCCCGCTCCCTGCGCGCCGGCCGCAGCAACCTCGTCCTGATGCCCGCCTCGATCTCCGCGATCGGCCGCCTCGTCAGCGACTGGGTCGACGACCTGCACAGCGAGCTCGACCGGCACGGCTACACCGCCGTCCTGCACGCCGGCCGCTTCACCGACCCCCTCGACGCGGCCCGCGCCTGGGCCGAACTGCGCCCCGCCGCCGTCGTCGCCCTCGACGGCGACCGCTTCACCGCCCAGGCCGCCGAACTGCTCGGCCGCGCCGGGGTGCGCGGCCTGCTCGCCTTCGCCGCCGGCCCGGTGCCGGGCGTCCACACCATCGGCTTCGACCACGCCGCCATCGGCGCCACCGCCGCCGAGCACCTGATCGCCCGCGGCCGGACCCGGATCGGCGTGGTGCTGCCCCGGGAACGCGGGCTGGGCACCCTCGCCGGTCCGCGCCTCGCCGGGGCCGAGTCGGTCGCCGCCCGGCACATGGCGACGGTGACCCCGCTGGAGCTCGCGTACACCAGGGAGTCCGCGACGGCCCTCGCCCGGAGCTGGCCGGGCCTCGGTCTGGACTCGGTCTTCGCCTACAACGACGAGTACGCGGCGCTGCTCCTGCACGCCTTCCAGGCCGAGGGCATCGCGGTACCGGACGAGGTCGCGATCGTCGGCTCCGACGACCTGGTCCTCTCGGCCCTCCAGCGGCCGGCCCTCACCACGGTCCGGCTGGACCTGCCCTCGCCGGCCCGCGTCGCCGCCGCCCTGCACGAGCTGATCGAGACGGGCGGGACCCCTCCGCTCCCCGCCATGGAAGCCGTCCTGATCCACCGCGAAACCTCCTGACGGCCGTCGCCGGCCGCCCGCAGCCGGCGACGGGCGGAGCGGCGCCGACGCGACGGGGCGCGCACGCGGCCGTGTAGGCCGTACCGGCGGGGCGCGCCGGGACCAGGGCGTGTAACACCCACCGCGTCCGGTCCCGCTGCCACCCTCGGAGTCCATGGACGTCAGCACCTTCTACGCGCTCTTCTCCGCCACCTGCTTCACCCTGGTCGGCCTGTGGTGGAACGTCGTCCAGAGCCACGCGGACTGGATGCGCGAACCCGCGCTGCGACGTCTCGTCGGCGGGATCTACCTGTCCTTCCTGCTGCCCGCCCTGATGGGCCTGTTCGCCCAGGTCGGCGGCACCCGGCAGCCACAGATCTGGCGCGGGGCCTTCATCGCCCTCGCCGTGGTCGGCTGCGCGTGCACCCTGCGGCTGCTGTCCCGCGCCCGGGGCGACCGCTTCGTCACCTGTCAGCAGGCCGGGGTCGCACTGCTCTACGCCCTCATCGCCGTCGTCGGCGCCTTCCCCGAACTCGCCGGCCACATCGGTCTGCGCCCCATCCAGGCCGAGGCCCTGATGCTGATCGGACTGATCGTCCTGGGGCACGCCCTGGTCTGGCGGTTCATGGCCGGAGAGGGCCGCGCCGACGACTGAACCCCGTCCCCCGCTCGTCCCGCGCCCGGTGGGGCCGGGGCCCGGGCTCGCCGCACGGCCTCCGCTGTCGGGGCGGGGCTCAGCCGAAGAAGACCGGCACCTGCTTCGCCGCGGAAACGCAGGACGTCGGCCGGGCGGGGGGTGTCCTGGACGCGCTCGTGGAGCAGCGGGCCGTCGTCGTCCTGTGCCCACGCCCGGGCGATCGCCTCGAGCCGGGGCGGCGTCACCGCGCAGTCGGCGGGTGACAGGTCGTCACCGCAAACACCAGGTGATCGAGCAGGGGTTCCCGCACGGTGGACACCCCGCTCCACGGCCGATGGCCGCCGCAACCCCGCATCCCGGGCCGCCCCGGCAACCGGGACGATGCCCGGGTCGGCCCGGTCACGGTGCGTGCGGGGCCCGTCGGGCCCGACGGTCGTGTGCGCGGTCGTGTTCGCGGGCCAGGGCGGGGGCGAAGGCCCACCACGCCAGCAGGGCGGTCCCCGCGCCGGCCGCCGCTCCCGCCACGGTGTCGCTGAGCCAGTGGGCGTGCAGCCACGTACGGCTCCACATCATGGCCACCGTGAACACCGCGCCCCCGGCCCACCACGCGCGCCGCCGGGCCGCCGGCACCAGCAGCACCCCCACCAGTACGACGAGCAGCGCCGCCCCCGCCGCGTGGCCCGAGGGGAAGGAGCCGTGGTCGACGCGGACCAGCGGGTGCGCCGGACGCGGGCGGTCCACCAGGTGCTTGAGCCCCTGCACCACGAGCACGCTGCCGGCGAGGTAGGCCGCCAGGAGGAAGCCGGCCGACACCCAGCGCCTGCGGACGAGCAGGCAGGCCAGCAGCGCGAGGGGGACGACGACGCCCAGCGGGCCGCCGAACCGGTCGAGGACGGCCGCGAGGACGGCGGGGATCCCCTCGTGCGGGCCGCCCATCCAGCGCAGCCAGCGGTCGTCCGCGCCCTGGAACGGGGGGTGCACGACGTCCGCGCGGACGACGAGGGCCAGGCCCGCCGCGCCGGCGAGCAGGGCAACGGCCGGCAGGAGGGTGCCCGGGGGGCGCCGGTCCGCCTCCGGCCGGGCCGGGGCGGGGGGAGCCGGGGCGAGGGTGTGTCTGGACAAGACTGCCGTTCGACGTACCCGTGGGGGGGGGGGGCCGGGCGCGCCCCCCCCGGGGGGGGGGGGGCGGG
>NZ_JBHYVA010000425.1:0-7451 GCF_042750055.1 Streptomyces sp. NPDC059456 | reverse complement strand
GGTGCGCCGTCACCGCGCGGCGGCGGCCGCCGATCTGGCGGCCCTCGCGGCAGCCGCGACGTGGACCCACGGCCCGGAGCCGGCCTGCGCCGCGGCCCGCCGGGTCGCGGCGGCCCAGGGGGCGGCCGTGACCGCCTGCACCGTCGGGGGCGAGGTGGCCGAGGTGGCGGCCCGCCCCGCGACGGGCCCTTTCACGCCGACGATCAGAGCCCGCGCGGGCCCGCCGCTGCCCCCCGACTGACCCGGACGGCCCCACCGCCTCACCCGGACGGCCCCGCCGCTGGCCGCCGCTTGATCCGGGCGGGCCCACCGCCTCACCCGGAGGGCCTCGCCGGTGCCGACTGCCTCACCCGGAGGGCCCCGCCGGTGCCCGCCGTCTGATCCGGGCGGGCCCGGCGTCGCCCGGCACCAGACCGCGGGCTCCGCGCAGACCGCCCCGGACCCCTGCCGGCGCGGACCGGTCCGGGCCGGCGGATCTGGCCGACGGCCGGTCGTCAGGGGGGTGGGGCCTGCGCGAGGAGGCGGGTCAGGAGGCGGATCGCGCCGCGTTTGTGGAGCGGTTCGTTGCCGTTGCCGCACTTGGGGGACTGGATGCAGGACGGGCAGCCGGCCTCGCATTCGCAGGCGGCGATCGCGTCGCGGGTCGCCGTCAGCCAGGCGCGGGCCGTGTGGAAGGCGCGCTCCGCGAATCCGGCGCCGCCCGGGTGGCCGTCGTAGACGAACACGGTCGGCAGGAGGGTGTCGGGGTGCAGCGGGACGGAGACCCCGCCGATGTCCCAGCGGTCGCAGGTGGCGAACAGCGGGAGCAGGCCGATGGAGGCGTGCTCGGCGGCGTGCAGGGCGCCGCCGAGGATCTCCGGGTTGATCCGGGCCGCGTCGAGCTGGTCCTCGGTCACCGTCCACCACACGGCCCGGGTGCGCAGGGTGCGGGGCGGCAGGTCCAGCTTGGCCTCGCCGAGCACCTCGCCGGTGATCAGTTTGCGGCGCAGGTACGAGACGACCTGGTTGGTCACCTCGACCGAGCCGAAGCAGAGCCGGGCCGGGCCCCACGGGATCTCGGTCTCGGTCTCCAGGACGGAGACGGAGGTGGTGTCGCGGGCGGTGGTCGAGAACGGCGGGCTGGACTCCTCGACCAGTGCGACCGAGTCCTCCAGGTCCAGCCGTTTCACCAGGTAGGTGCGGCCCTGGTGGAGGTGGACGGCCCCGTCGTGGACGGCGGTGTGGGCGGCGGACTCGTCCACGGTGCCCAGCAGGCGCCCCGTGGCCGCCTCGACGATCTGGACCGGGCGGCCGCCCCCGCCGCGGATGTCCGTCAGGTCCGAGGCCCGCTCCCGGCGGGTCCAGTGCCAGGCCGTCGCCCGGCGCCGGAGCAGTTTCGCCGCCTCCAGCTGCGGGACCAGCTCTGCGGCCGCCGGGCCGAACAGGGGCAGGTCCGCCTCCGTCAGCGGGATCTCGGCGGCGGCCGCGCACAGGTGCGGGGCCAGGACGTACGGGTTGTCCGGGTCCAGGACGGTGGCTTCCACCGGTTGGCGGAACAGGGCCTCCGGATGGTGGACCAGGTACGTGTCGAGCGGGTCGTCCCGGGCGATCAGCACGGCCAGCGCGCCCTGCCCCGAGCGCCCGGCCCGGCCCGCCTGCTGCCACAGGGAGGCCCGGGTGCCCGGGTACCCGGCGATCAGGACGGCGTCCAGGCCCGAGACGTCCACGCCCAGCTCCAGGGCGGTGGTGGCGGCCAGCCCGAGCAGCTCGCCGGAGTGCAGGGCCCGCTCCAGGGCCCGGCGCTCCTCCGGCAGGTAGCCGCCCCGGTAGGCCGCGACACGCCCGGGCAGGGACCGGTCCACCTCGGCGAGCCGCTCCTGCGCGATCACCGCGATCAGTTCCGCCCCGCGCCGGGAGCGGACGAACGCGACCGTGCGGACCCCCTGGACGACCAGGTCGGTCAGCAGGTCGGCGGTCTCGGCCGTGGCGGTGCGGCGCACCGGGGCGCCCTTCTCGCCCCGCAGCTCGGTCAGCAACGGCGGCTCCCACAGGGCGAAGACCACCTCGCCGCGCGGGGAGGCGTCGTCGGCCACCTCGGTGACCGGGACGCCCGTCAGCCGGGACGCGGCGGCCGCCGGGTCGCTCGCGGTGGCGGAGGCCAGCAGGAACACCGGATCGGAGCCGTAGCGGGCGCACAGCCGCCGCAGCCGGCGCAGCACCTGGGCCACGTGGGAGCCGAATACGCCCCGGTAGGTGTGGCACTCGTCGATGACCACGTAGCGCAGCGCGCGCAGGAAGGAGGACCAGCGGGGATGGGCGGGCAGGATCCCCCGGTGCAGCATGTCGGGGTTGGTGAGCACGTAGTTCGCGTACTGGCGCACCCATTCGCGTTCTTCCACCGGCGTGTCGCCGTCGTAGACCGCCGGCCGGACCGCGTTGCCCAGCGGGGCGGCGAGCTCCCGCACGGCGCGCCGCTGATCGGCCGCGAGGGCCTTGGTGGGGGCCAGGTAGAGGGCGGTCGTGCCGCGCCCGTTCGGGGCCTCGGCCCCGTCCGCGAGGGCGGAGAGGACGGGGGCGAGGTAGGCCAGCGACTTGCCCGAGGCGGTGCCGGTGGCGACGACCACCGACTCGCCGTCCAGGGCGTGCTCGGCGGCCGCGGCCTGGTGTTCCCACGGATGTTCGATACCCGCGGCCCGAATCGCCGCCACGACATCCGTTCGGATGCGGTCGGGCCAGACTGCATGACGGCCCTCCCGAGGGGGCAAGTGCTCCGTATGGGTGATGCGCGCAGGTCGGGAAGGCCCCCGTGAGAGCCGGTCCAGGACCGTGCCGGGAGTGGGTCGTGGGTCCTCGGGTGCCGTGGGCCGACCGGGACGGTGAGTATTGGCCATTGGAACCGAGTGTGTCACCGGCGTGCGGGACAATGGTCCGAAGGCGTCGTGCGCGCCTGCCGGTAAGTGATTGAATGCCATCGCGGCAGCCAATCCCTCCCCTGCCTACGGGTGGGGAGGCCCCTGGGGGGCGCCGCTCGATAGCAAGGTGCTGGAGGATCCGTGGACCTGTCCCTGTCGACTCGCACTGTCGGCGACCGCACGGTCGTGGAGGTCGGTGGCGAGATTGATGTGTATACCGCGCCCAAGCTGCGCGAGCAGTTGGTCGAGTTGGTGAACGACGGCAGCTACCACCTGGTTGTCGACATGGAGCGAGTGGACTTCCTCGACTCCACCGGGCTTGGTGTGCTCGTGGGAGGTCTCAAGCGCGTCCGTGCGCACGAGGGCTCGCTGCGTCTGGTGTGCAACCAGGAGCGCATCCTGAAGATCTTCCGCATCACCGGTCTGACGAAGGTGTTCCCGATCCACACGACGGTGGAAGACGCCGTCGCCGCCACCGACTGACGGCTTCGCCCCCCGGGGCGCCGTGAGGCGCCGCGGGGGAGCCGAGGAGCAGGAGCGGGGGCGCGGGCCGAAGCGGTCCGGGCCCCTGTAAGGCACGCCCGTAGTCCGAGGGGGACGCGCATGGCCATCGTTGAACTGCGCTTCAGCGCCCAGCCCGAACACGTCCGGACGGCCCGCCTCGTCGCGGCTGCCGTGGCGCGGCGGGCCGGCGTGGACGAAGCCGTGCTCGACGAGGTCCGCCTCGCCGTGGGCGAGGCCTGCTCGCGCGCCGTCGGTCTGCACCTCAGCAACGGTCTGACCGCGCCCGTCCGGGTGGTTCTGACCGAGGAGGAGAAGTCGTTCTCCATCGAGGTCGGCGACGAGGTGCCCGGACCGGCCGGCGGCCCCGAAGGCGCCGTGCCCGGGCTCGACGCCGCCCTGGACCCGGACACCGAGACCGAGGACGAGATGGGCCTCGCGGTGATCAGCGGACTCGTCGACGACGTCGAGGTGACGAGCGGGGAGGCCGGCGGGACCATCCGGATGAGCTGGCCCGTGTCCGGCGCGGCGGATCTCGCGTAGTCCGCGGCAGATCTCGCGTGGCCCGCGGCGCACCTCGCGTGGTCCGCAGCGGATCCCGCGTGGCCCGGCGGTCGCATCCATCCGCGTGACGCCATGGTCCGGAGATTCTTCCGATCTTAATCAAGGCCCTGCTGAGCAGGGCCTTTTTTCATACCCGTTCGGCATTTCCTAGATCGATGATCAGCCGTCAATGCCTTTGCCCCATTACTTCTTTCGGGGGTAATGGAGTGACGCGATCTATTGCTGAGGAGCAAGAGCAGGCCAATTCCGTTTCCTGCGCACTGTTTTGATCGGGAAGAGCTCCCTACAATCCGTCCACATCTTGAGCTCATCACGTCAAGGAGGACGAATGACGGGGCTCTTCACCCCCAACGCGCCGATCGGAAACTCCGATCTGGCAGCCGCAGTACTCACCGATGACAATCGGCTCATCGTCATGGTGATCGCGGCCGTGGCACTTGCCGCACTCGTCGTCGCGCAGATCCTGGTCCGCCAGGTCCTGGGCGCGGACGAGGGAACCGACAACATGAAGAAAATCGCCGCCGCCGTCCAGGAAGGCGCCAACGCCTACCTCGGCCGGCAGTTGCGCACCCTCGGCATCTTCGCCGTCGTCGTGTTCTTCCTGCTCTTCCTGCTTCCCGCCGACGACTGGACCCAGCGGGCGGGGCGTTCCGCCTTCTTCCTCGTGGGCGCCCTCTTCTCGGCGGCCACCGGCTACATCGGCATGCGGCTCGCGGTCCGCGCCAACGTCCGCGTCGCCGCCGCCGCGCGCGAGGCCACCCCCGCCGAGGGCGAGCCCGCCAAGGACCTGACCGACGTCGCGCACAAGGCCATGCGGATCGCGTTCCGCACCGGCGGTGTCGTCGGCATGTTCACCGTCGGCCTCGGCCTGCTCGGCGCCTCCTGCGTCGTCCTGGTCTACGCCGCCGACGCCCCCAAGGTCCTGGAGGGCTTCGGCCTCGGCGCCGCCCTGATCGCGATGTTCATGCGCGTCGGCGGCGGCATCTTCACCAAGGCCGCCGACGTCGGCGCCGACCTGGTCGGCAAGGTCGAGCAGGGCATTCCGGAGGACGACCCGCGCAATGCCGCGACCATCGCCGACAACGTGGGCGACAACGTCGGCGACTGCGCCGGCATGGCGGCCGACCTCTTCGAGTCGTACGCGGTCACCCTCGTGGCCGCGCTCATCCTCGGCAAGGCCGCCTTCGGCGACCTGGGCCTGGCCTTCCCGCTGATCGTCCCCGCGATCGGCGTCGTCACCGCCATGATCGGCATCTTCGCGGTCTCCCCGCGCCGCTCCGACCGCAGTGGGATGACCGCCATCAACCGCGGCTTCTTCATCTCCGCCGTGATCTCGCTGGCCCTGGTCGCCGTCGCCGTCTTCGCCTACCTGCCCGCCAGCTACAAGGACCTCGTCGGCGTCGAGAACCCCTCGATCACCAACCACTCCGGCGACCCGCGCATCCTGGCCCTGGTCGCCGTCGCGATCGGCATCCTGCTCGCGGCCCTGATCCAGCAGCTGACCGGGTACTTCACCGAGACCAACCGCCGTCCCGTCCGGGACATCGGCAAGTCCTCCCTGACCGGCGCGGCCACCGTCGTCCTCGCCGGCATCTCCGTCGGCCTGGAGTCCGCCGTCTACACGGCGCTGCTCATCGGCCTCGGCGTGTACGGGGCGTTCCTGCTCGGCGGTACGTCGATCATGCTCGCGCTGTTCGCGGTGGCCCTGGCCGGCACCGGCCTGCTCACCACCGTCGGCGTCATCGTCGCCATGGACACCTTCGGGCCCGTCTCCGACAACGCCCAGGGCATCGCCGAGATGTCCGGCGACGTCGAGGGCGCCGGTGCGCAGGTGCTGACCGACCTGGACGCCGTCGGCAACACCACCAAGGCCATCACCAAGGGCATCGCGATCGCCACCGCCGTGCTCGCCGCGGCCGCGCTGTTCGGCTCGTACAACGACGCCATCGCGGGCGCGATCAAGCAGGTCGGGGCCAAGGCGGGCGAGATGAACCTCAGCCTGGACATCGCCCAGCCCAACAACCTGGTCGGCCTGATCCTGGGCGCGGCGGTCGTGTTCCTGTTCTCCGGCCTCGCCATCAACGCCGTCTCCCGCTCCGCGGGCGCCGTCGTCTACGAGGTGCGCCGCCAGTTCCGCGAGCACCCCGGGATCATGGACTACACCGAGAAGCCCGAGTACGGCCGCGTCGTGGACATCTGCACCAAGGACGCGCTGCGCGAGCTCGCCACGCCCGGCCTGCTCGCCGTCCTGACGCCGATCGCGGTCGGGTTCTCGCTCGGCGTCGGCGCGCTCGGCTCGTTCCTCGCGGGCGCCATCGGCACCGGCACCCTGATGGCGGTCTTCCTCGCCAACTCCGGTGGTGCGTGGGACAACGCGAAGAAGCTCGTCGAGGACGGCCACCACGGCGGCAAGGGCAGCGAGGCCCACGCCGCGACCGTCATCGGCGACACCGTCGGCGACCCGTTCAAGGACACCGCGGGCCCCGCGATCAACCCGCTGCTCAAGGTCATGAACCTGGTGGCGCTGCTGATCGCCCCGGCGGTCGTGCAGTTCAGCTACGGCGCGGACACGAGCGCCACCGTCCGCGCGATCGTCGCGGTCCTCGCCATCGCCGTCATCATCGGCGCGGTGTACCTCTCCAAGCGCCGCGGCATCGCGGTCGGGGACGAGACCGAGGGCGAGGCGGCGACCGCCGAGCGGGTCACCCAGCAGGCCGACCCCGCGGCGGTCTCCTGACCTCAGGGGCGACCCCGGAAGGGACCCGGCGGGCCCATCCGGGCCCCGGACTCGACGGTGCGACTGAACGGCGGACAGGCGGCGCGGACTGACGCGTCGTCTGTCCGCCTTTGTGCGTGCCCGGATGGCGGACGTGTATCTTCCGGGGCCGAGAGCCTTCGAAGGGACCAATCCGGTGAACAAGAAGTTTGCGGCCGCGGTGTCCGGCGGTGCGGTACTGATGCTCGTGCTGTCCGGCTGCGGCGGTGACGACGGGGACGAGAAGGCCAACGCCTGGGCCAAGAAGGTCTGCGACAAGTGGCAGCCCGAGCTGAAGAAGATCGAGACCGCGAACGCGGACATCAAGCGGGTGGCGACCGAGAGCAGCAAGCCCCAAGAGGTGCAGACGACCGACTCGGCGGCGTTCGGGAGCATGTCCGGCGCGTACCAGGCGATGGGGACCGCCCTGCAGGGGGCGGGAGTTCCGCCGGTCAAGGACGGCCAGACGACCCAGGACGCCGCGGTCAAGGGCTTCGCGGCGACGTCCAAGGGCTACGCCGACCTGAAGACGAAGATGGAAGGCCTGGACACGTCGGACCAGACGAAGTTCGCCGCGGGCATCAAGGAGGTGGCCGACGGACTCGAGGCGGCCACCCAGGGCGGCAAGGACGCGCTGAGCACGCTCAAGACGGGCGGCCTGGACAAGGCGATCAACAGTCAGAAGGGCTGCCAGGTCACGGCGCCGTCGCCGGCGAAGTGAGGCAGGTGAGGCAGTGGAC
>NZ_JBHYVA010000424.1:0-7466 GCF_042750055.1 Streptomyces sp. NPDC059456 | reverse complement strand
GGGCCCCCCCGGCCCCCCCCCCGGGCCCCTCCCCACCCGGGTCCGGGGGGGGGGCCGGCCGGGGGGGCCCGGCGCCCCCTCGGGGGGCCCCCCGACCCGGGTGTCCCACGGCGATCCGTACGCCGACTGCACCATCGGTGCGAGGGGCCCCGACAGCGTCGTCTATCCGGGGAGCGAGGTCGAGCCGTACCTGTCCGTCGACCCGCGCGACCCCCGGCGCGTCGTCACCGTGTTCCAGCAGGACCGCTGGAGCGACGGCGGCGCCCGCGGCCTGGCCGTCGGATGGACCACCGACGGCCGCACCTTCCACCGGAGCACGCTGCCCTTCAGCCTGTGCGCCCCGGGCGGCGCGGACTTCGAACGCGCCACCGACCCCTGGGTGAGCACCGGACCGGACGGCACCGTCTACGCCGGCGGGGAGGGCGTCGACTTCGTCCGCAACACGCGCAGCGCCCTCCTGACCGCCACGTCCCGCGACGGCGGCCGCACCTGGCACCACCTCACCACCACGCACGTCGACGAAGAGCCGTTCTTCAACGACAAGCCCTCGCTCACCGCCGACCCGATCCGCCCGGGCACCGCCTACCAGGTCTGGAACCGCCTCGACAACGACCCGCCCGGCCCCGGCTCCCTCGACGGCCCGGGCTACATCTCCCTCACCCGCGACGGCGGTCGCACCTGGAGCAGGGCGCGCCGGTTCGTCGACACGAGCGCCGTGCCCAACACGCAGACCATCGGTCACCAGATCGTCGTCGACCGGCGCAGCGGCACCCTGTACGACTTCTTCGACCAGATCACCCACACCGATGACCTGAGCGCCGTCGCCGAAGCCCACTACGCGGTGGTCACCTCGACCGACGCCGGGGCGACCTGGAGCGCCCCGGTCACGGTGGCCCGCGACACCTCCGTACCGGAAGTCGACCCGAACGACCCGACGAAGCTGCTGCGCGCCGGGTCCACGCTGCCCAGCCCGGCCATCGACCCGAAGACGGGCACGCTGTACATGGCCTACGAGGGCGCGGACTTCTCCGGCGGCAGGTTCGACTCGGTCCAGCTGGTGCGCTCCACCGACGGCGGCCGTACCTGGGGGAGCCCGGAGCTGATCAGCCCGAAGAGCGTGCCGGCCTTCTCCCCGTCCATCGCGGTCGACGAGCGGGGCACCGTCGCGCTGACCTACTACGACCTGCGCTTCCTCAAGCCGGGCGACACCACCACCCTGCCCACCGCCTACCAGCTGGCCACGCTGCCGCACGGGGACGTGGAGCGCCGGGCCGAGCGGCGGATCTCGCGGGTCTTCGACTGGCTGCAGGCGCCGTTCTCCGGGGGTTACTTCCTCGGCGACTACCAAGGCCTGGTGGCGGACGGCAAGGGTGTCCGGGCGGTACTGACCGAAACCCGCTCCGGCGCACCGGACAACCGCACGGACGTGTACAGCGGCACCTTCCCCACCCGGTGACCGCCCCGGACTCCGGCGGCCCGGCGACCTGACCGCCCGTCACGCCTCTCGTGCAGGACCACTGGTAGGAAACTTTCCTATCCGCTACGCTCCCGGACGGCGGCTTGGCGCGGTGCCTGATGTCATGGGCATGACGCGCTCAGCGAGAGCTCTGACCCGGCCGCCGTGACGCCGTCCCCGGCTCGCCCCGACGGCCCGGGGATGGCGTCTTCCGCACCGGTGTCCAGCTCTCGCCGTCCCCAGGCCAAGGAGTCCAGGCATGCACCTGTACGCCTCCACCCCACCAACCCCCACCGGCAGCCGGCTTCGGCCCGTCCTCCTCGTCGTGACCGCGGTGCTCGCGCTCGTCGCCGGGCTCCTCCTCGCCTGGCCCGGCCGGGCAGGGGCCGCGGACGACCCGCTCATCTCGCGCGGCAAGCCCGCCACCGCCTCCTCCACGGAGGACTCCTCGCTCGGCGCCGCCAACGCCTTCGACGGCTCCGCCTCGACCCGCTGGGCCAGCGCCGAGGGCAAGGACCCGCAGTGGATCCGCGTCGACCTCGGGACCGGCGCCACCGTCTCCCGGGTCAAGCTGACCTGGGAGTCCGCCTACGCAAAGGCCTACCGCGTCGAGGTCTCAGCCGATGGCGCGACCTGGACCAAGGTCGCCGAGGAGAAGGCCGGCAACGGCGGCACCGACGACCTCACCGGCCTCTCCGGCAAGGGCAGGTACCTGCGCGTGTACGGCACCGCGCGCGGCACGGCGTACGGCTACTCCCTCTTCGAGGCCGAGGTGTACGGCACCGTGGACGGCGGTCCGCCCCCCGGCGGCGGCGCCTTCACCGTCGTCGCGGCCGGCGACATCGCCGCCCGGTGCACGGCCTCCGACAGCGGCTGCGCACACCCGAAGACCGCCGAACTGGCCCGCCGGATCGACCCGAAGTTCTACCTCACGATGGGCGACAACCAGTACGACGACGCCCGGATCACCGACTTCCGCGCCTACTACGACAAGAGCTGGGGCGCCTTCAAGGCCAAGACCCACCCCGTGCCCGGCAACCACGAGACGTACGACCCGGCCGGCTCCCTGGCCGGATACAAGGCGTACTTCGGGAACATCGCCTACCCGCAGGGCAAGAGCTACTACAGCTTCGACGAAGGCAACTGGCACTTCATCGCCCTCGACTCCAACGCCTTCGACCAGGCCGCCCAGATCGACTGGCTCAAGGCCGACCTCGCCGCCAACGGCAAACAGTGCACAGCCGCCTACTGGCACCACCCGCTGTACTCCTCGGGCGGACACGGCAACGACCCCGTCTCCAAGCCCGTCTGGAAGATCCTCTACGGCGCCAAGGCCGACCTGGTCCTCAACGGACACGACCACCACTACGAGCGGTTCGCCCCGCAGAACCCCGACGGCAAGGCGGCCGCCGACGGCATCGTGGAGATCGTCGGCGGCATGGGCGGCGCCGAGCCCTACCCGATCGAGCAGGTGCAGCCCAACAGCCAGAAGCGCATCAGCGGCCAGTACGGGGTCCTGAAGCTCGACTTCACGGACTCGGGCTACAGCTGGACCTACGTCGCCACCGACGGCGTCAAGGACACCAGCCCGAAGTACAGCTGCCACTGATGATGTACCTGGCCGGCACCGGCCGCCCGGACGCCCCGCCCAGCCCCCTCGGGGCCCGGCGGCGCGTCCCCGCCACCGTCATCGCACTGGGCGCGGTCAGCCTCGTCACGGACGTCTCCTCCGAGATGGTCACCGCCGTGCTGCCGCTCTACCTGGTCCTGGGCCTCGGCCTCTCCCCGCTCCAATTCGGCTTCCTGGACGGCATGTTCAACGCGGCCACCGCGCTCATGCGACTGCTCGGCGGCCGGCTCGCCGACCGCGGCGGCCGCCACAAGCGCATCGCCGGCGCGGGCTACCTGCTCTCCGCGCTGTCCCGGCTGGGGCTGCTCCTCGCCGGCGGCGCCACCGCGGGCATCGCCGCCTCGCTCGCCGCCGACCGCCTCGGCAAGGGCGTGCGCACCGCCCCGCGCGACGCGCTGATCTCGCTCAGCGGCCCGCCGGAGACACTGGGCCGGGCGTTCGGCGTGCACCGGGCCATGGACACCACCGGCGCGCTCCTCGGCCCGCTCGCCGCGTTCGCCGTCCTGTGGGCCACCGCCGACGCCTACGACGCCGTGTTCGCCGTCAGCTTCTGCACGGGCCTGCTGGGCGTGCTCCTGCTCCTGCTGTACGTCCCCTCCGCGGCCCCCGCGCCACCGGTCGAGCCGACTCCGCTTCAGCACCGGGCACTTCGTGATCCGGTGTTCCGCCGGATCCTGTCCGCCGCCTGCCTGCTCGGAGCCGCCACCATCGGCGACTCCTTCCTCTACCTGCTCCTCCAGCGACGACTCGACCTGCCGCCCGCCCTCTTCCCGCTGCTGCCGCTCGGCGCCGCTGCCGGATACCTGCTGCTCGCCGTCCCCGTCGGCCGGATCGCCGACCGCACCGGGCGCAGGCTGCCGTTCCTCGTCGGACACGCCGCGCTGCTCGGCGCGTACGCCGTCCTGCTGCTCCCCGTCGGCCGGCCGGCCGTGGCCGTGGTGCCCGCGCTCCTCGGCGTCTTCTACGCCTGCACCGACGGGGTCCTGATGGCACTGGCGGGTCCCGTACTGCCCGCGCACCGCCGGGCCGGCGGGCTCGCGGTGCTCCAGACCGGCCAGGCGCTGTCCCGGCTGCTGGGCGCCGCGGGCTTCGGCGCCGCCTGGACCTGCTGGGGGCAGGGGCCCGCCCTGTGGGCCGCCGCGCTCGCCCTGGCCGCGGCGCTCGTGGCCGCCTGGCGCATCCTGCCCGCATCCGCATCCGCATCCGCATCCACAACGGCATCGGCATCCGCACCCGCAACGGCATCGGCATCGGCTTCTGCGCCGGCTCGTGCATCCGCCGCCGTTCCCGCCCTCGACGCCCCGGAGGCACCGTGAACCGACCGGCACAGCTGCGCCGTCTCGCCCTCGTCGTGCTCGCCGTCCTGCTCCTCGGGGGCGGCTCCCTGGGCTACGTACTGCACGCCAGGCACCGCGACCTGCCGACGGCCACCGGAGACGGATCCTTCGGCCTCGCCGAACCCGGGCTCTACTACCGGGACTCGGCCACCGGCCGGATCGCCCGCGTGAGCGGCACCGGCGGGCCGCCCGCCACGGGAGGTCCCGCATGCGAGCGCTTCTACGCCGCGGGGGAGCGCGCCCTGTGCCTGCGCAAGCTCCCCGGCATCCCGGCCCGCACGCAGGCCCTCGTGCTGGACCGCGGACTGCGGGAGGTCCGGCGCGTGACCGTACCCGGCATCCCCAACCGGGCCCGTGTCTCGGCCTCCGGCAACGTGCTGTCCTGGACGGCCTTCGCGACCGGCGACTCCTACGCCACGACCGCCTTCTCCACCCGGACCTCCATCCTCGACCTGCGCACCGGCTACCTGATCAAATCGATGGAGGAGATCCCGCTGACCATCGACGGGACCCGTTACCACGCCCCCGACGTCAACTACTGGGGAGTGACCTTCGCCGAGGACGACAACCGCTTCTACGCCACGGTGTCGACCAGGGGCCGCACCCACCTCGTCGAGGGGAACCTGCACGACTGGTCGGCGAAGGCCCTGCGCGAGAACGCCGAGTGTCCGTCCCTGTCACCGGACAACACCCGCATCGCCTTCAAGAAGAAGATCTCCGAAGACCCCGCATCACCGTGGCGGTTGTACGTCCTGGACCTGGCGGACCTGAGCGAACACCCGCTCGCGGAGACGCGCGGCGTCGACGACCAGGCGGCCTGGCTGGACGACGGGACCGTCGGCTACGCCCTCCCGGGACGGGAAGGGCGCGCCTCCGACATCTGGTCGGTCCCGGCGGACGGCACGGGCGAACCCCGCCTCCTGGTACCCGGCGGCTCCTCGCCGGCCGCCGTGAACCGACGGGACCGGGCCTGATCCGCCGGGCCTGATCCGCCGGAGCCCGGCCGGCCCCGGCGGACGGGCTCACTCGTACTGCGCGGAGACGCTCACACCGCTGAAGTCCTGTGCGGCGGCGAGGCTGAAGTAGACCCAGCCGGACGGCGGGTCGGCGATCGTCAGGGTCTCGCCGTTGCCGGCGCCGGCGGACTTCGCCAGGTTGCTGTCGGTGGTGGCCCAGCTGCTGCCGCCGTAGTACAGGTCTGCGTTGCCGGTGCCGCCGCTGCTGGTGATGGTCAGCCGCTTGACGCCGGCCGGCAGGTACATGAAGTGGTAGCTGTAGTTGCCGCGGGCGGCGGCCAGGCCGTCCCGGCGGCAGTTCCGGTCGAACTGGCGGGGGTCGCCGGCGGTGCAGAGCGGGATGGACGGGGCCTGCGGCAGCGGGCCGCAGTCGTCGGTCGCGCAGGTGGTCGTCAGCCAGGTGGCGAAGCCGGCGTCGTAACCGGTGCCGATGGTCTGCTTCAGGAAGGTGCGGGCGCCGTTCCAGTCGCCGGCGCGGTACTTGGCGAGCACGGTCTGTACGTCGGCGGGGTGCGCCTGGAGCATGTAGCGGACGGCGAGGAAGCCCCAGCGGTAGATCCGGTTCGAGTTGACCGAGGGGTCCGGGTCCTGGTCGTAGACGGTGTCGAACAGCTCGCTGAGCTTGTAGGTCTGCTTGGCGGCCTCGTTGACCGCGTCGGTGTTGCGCTCGCCCCGGTAGCCGTACGAGATGTTCTCGGCGATTCCCTCGACCCACCAGATGGTCGGGGTGGTCATGCCGGCCTCGAAGTCGCCGGCCATGTCGTAGCGGCCGTCCAGGTAGTGGGTGTACTCGTGGTTGAGGTTCCAGATCTGGAAGGCCGGGCGCAGCCAGTCGGCCTCGTGGGCGATGAAACGGGCCTGGTTGCCGGCGGCGGCCGGGTTGCCCTCCTCGTACATGCCGCCGTTGTCGACGTCGATGTCGTAGATGGCCCATGCGTACAGCGAGTACTGGCTGTAGTCGTCGAAGACGACGACCTCCAGGTCGGTGTTCAGGTCACCGGGGATCGGGCCCGTGTCGCCGATGACCCGGTGGAAGTAGGCGTCCTCGTTGACGAGGCTGGTGCAGGTGGAGGACAGCTGGCCGGGGGACATGTCCTGGGCGCGGATCTTCAGGCCCGGGGTGCACGTGTGCCGGATCGGCAGGATCGCCGGGAGCACGCGGGCCCCCAGGTCGCAGATGGCGTAGGCCGCGCAGTTGTTCTTGTCGTACTCGCGCGTGTACCAGCCCAGGTTCATGGTGATCGGCGCGGTGGGGCCGACGTTCGGGTAGCGGTTGATCAGGTCCTTCAGCAGCGGCCGCACCCGCTCCTTGAGCTCGGGGACGTCGAGGGCGTAGCCGAGGTAGCGCCCGACGTTGCTGACGACGTCCAGGCGGTTCAGCTGCGCGCCGTTGCGGGTGATGAAGCCGGCCCAGGTGTCGAGGATGGCGGGGTCGGCCTTGAGGGCGGCCCGCCAGCCACGGCCGTCGTCCTTGGCCTTGAAGCCGTTCTCGACGACCCATTCCACGTGCTGCATGGCGAGGTTCATCTGGCCGGGCCACGTGCCGTCGTAGCTGCCGAGCATCCACTTGACGACGCCGGCGTACCGGCCGGCCGCGTGGGTGCTGTCGATCAGCGTGACGACCTCGTTGAAGATCTCGCCGTTGGCGTCGGTGACGTCCCTGCCGTGCGGGGAGGCGAAGAAGGCGTCCAGCGCGCCGAGCGCGGCGCCGTTCAGCGCCGTGCCGTAGTCGCCGACGACGTCCGCGTGGTTGTCCTGCACGTAGTACCCGGCGCGCAGGAACAGCACCAACTGGCCGACGGCGGTGCGGTTGTCGCCCGTGTAGCCGGCGGAGGCGTCGCGCAGCGCGTTGGCGACGGTCACCATCTGGGGTTCGCGGAAGGCCTTGCGGGCGTCGTCCCCGGTGAGGTCGAACAGCGGGTAGGTGCAGGTGATCCGGGGGAGACCGCGTATGGACCCGCGCAGGACATCCGCCGCACTGCTGGCATCGCTGGGGGTGATCGCCGGGGCGCTGCTGAGCACGGCGG
>NZ_JBHYVA010000423.1:0-7471 GCF_042750055.1 Streptomyces sp. NPDC059456 | reverse complement strand
GGGGGGGGGGCGGGGGGGGGGGCGGGGGGGCACCCGCGGGGGGGGGGGGGGGGCGTCCACGGCGGGCGCCGGGCGGGGGGGGGGGGGGGGGCGGGGCCCCGGGGCGGCGGGTGGGGTCAGGCGACCTGGACCTCGCGGTCCTGCTTGGGCTGCGCCGGGACCGCGGACGCCACGGGGGTGTGGGCGCAGGTGCGCACCGGCTTGGGACGGCGGCGGCTGGCGAACAGCCGGGG
This sequence comes from Streptomyces sp. NPDC059456, assembly GCF_042750055.1. Taxonomy (NCBI): domain Bacteria; kingdom Bacillati; phylum Actinomycetota; class Actinomycetes; order Kitasatosporales; family Streptomycetaceae; genus Streptomyces; species Streptomyces sp. NPDC059456. The sequence goes on along the minus strand of NZ_JBHYVA010000423.1, from coordinate 7,238 downwards.
CAGGGCCAGCGTGACGAAGCCCTCGGCCTGCATCACGGCGAAGCCGATGCGGGGCAGGTCACGGCTGTTGCGGTAGACCATGAAGCGCGGCTCCCAGCGGGGGCGGAACTTCTCGTTGAACTTGTACAGCGATTCGATCTGGAACCAGCGCGACAGGAACACCAGCAGGCTGCGCCACATGCGCAGGACCGGGCCGGCACCGATCTTCTCGCCGCGGGCCAGGGCCGCGCGGAACATCGCGAAGTTCAGGGAGACCTTCTCGATGCCCAGCTCGGGGGCCTGCTGCAGGGAGGCGACGATCAGCAGTTCGTTCATGCCGGGGTCGGCGGAGCGGTCGCGGCGCATCATCTCCAGCGACATGCCGTCCTTGCCCCAGGGCACGAAGTGCTGGATGGCCTTGAGGTCGCCGAAGGGGCTGGGGTCGTTCTCCTCCACGCGGTGCGCGGTGGCGATGAAGCAGTCGCCGTCGCCCTCCTCGCCGACCCGGCCCAGGGCCATGGAGAAGCCGCGCTCGGTGTCGGTGCCGCGCCAGGCGACGGCCGCGCCGCGCACCCGCTCCAGCTCCTCCTCGGTCAGCTCGCTGACGCGGCGGACCTTGGTGGTGTAGCCGTTGCGCTCGATGCGCTTCACCATCTGGCGGACGTTGCGCATGGGACGGCCGGAGAGGGAGAAGTCTTTGACGTCGACGATCGCCTCGTCGCCGAGCTCCAGGGCGTCCAGCCCGGTCTCGCGGGTCCAGACCTCGCCGCCGGTCTCGCTGCAGCCCACGACGGCCGGGGTCCAGGAGTGGGCCTTGGCCTGCTCCATGAACCGCTCGATGGCGCCGGGCCAGGCCTCGACGTCGCCGATGGGGTCGCCGGAGGCGAGCATCACGCCGGAGACGACGCGGTAGGTGACGGCGGCCTTGCCGCTGGGGGAGAAGACGACGGCCTTGTCGCGGCGGAGCGCGAAGTGGCCGAGGGAGTCGCGGCCGCCGTGCTTGGCGAGCAGCTCGCGCAGCTTGGTCTCGTCGTCGGCGGTGAGCCGGGCGGCCGGGTGCTCGGGGCGGAAGGCCAGGTAGATGGTGGTGAGCGCGGTCAGCATGCCGAGGGCGCCGAGGGAGTAGCCGACGGTCCAGGAGACGCGGCCGGCGTAGTCGACGGGTCCCTCGATGCCGACGAGGCCGTACACGACGTGGCTGATCTGCTCGTAAATACCCGGATGGCCGACGACACGGCCGGGGTGGGAGTTGACGATGACCAGACCGAGGCCGATGGAGCCGGCGCTCATCAGCACGAAGTTGGCGAGCGCCTTCCAGCGGCTGCGCGGGTCCGGCAGGGCCTTGAATTCACCCTGGTGGCGGACGATGAGCCCCAGGAGCACCGCCGCGATGACGACGCTGATGACGGAGTGCCGGTACGTGAACTGCGCCACGGCCCCGGCCGGGAGCAGGACGACGGCGGCCCGCCAGGCACGGCGCTTGCGGCGCTTGAGGCCGTGGGCGAGCAGGAGCAGCAGGACGCCCGCGCTGATGGCGAGGGCGGCTGCGAACGGGCCCAGCGAACCGGGCAGCACCTCGGTGACCGCGTGGATCCGGCTGTGCCGGAACCGCGGGAACACGCCCGCCGCGATGTCCAGAAGGCCGACGATCATGACGGCCGTACCTACCAGCCCGGGCACCGACTCCGGTCGTGGGCCGCGGAAGATTCGGCGGACCTGCTTCGGAACCTGTCCCGACTTATCGCCATCTATCCTGCTAGACATCGCTTCCCGTTGCTCCGCGAGAGATCATGTGGCCGAAGGCCGCGACAGCCTCCGGAGTGTGGTGCGTCCACTAGGACGACATCGGGGTCGAGCGGGTTCACTCTTCCGCCGAGAAAAACTAGTCCTGCCATCAGAAAGTCGACTGACTGCTCATGGGTCTCACCAGTAATACGGTTCTGGCGCTGGCCATCATCGCCGGTGTGCTGCTGTTCGCGGCCACGGTGTGGTGGTGGCCCCGGCTCTCGGGCCGCACCTGGCGTGCGCTGCTCGGCCGGATCGGCCTCCTGCTCGCGACCCAGCTGGCGCTGTTCTCGGCCGTCGGCCTGGCGGCGAACAAGTCCTTCTCCTTCTACGGCTCGTGGGCGGACCTGTTCGGCCAGCAGACGTCTGTCGGCAAGGTCGTGGACCACTCGATGAGCAGCAAGGACATCAAGGTCGTCGACAAGCAGAAGCTCGACGTGCCGGGCGGCGCCCAGCCCCAGGTGGGCGGGCAGATCCTGAAGGTTGCCATAACCGGGCAGAAGTCGAAAATAACGAGCCCCGGGTACGTGTGGCTGCCGCCGGAGTACTTCCAGCCGCAGCACAAGGAGCAGAACTTTCCGGCCTCGATCGTGCTGACGGGCTACCCGGGCACCGCCGAGAACCTGATCAAAGGGCTGAACTACCCGATGACGGCCTTTAAGCAGGCCAAGGCGGGCAAGATGAAGCCGATGATCCTGGTGATGCTGCGCCCGACGATCGCGCCGCCGCGTGACACCGAGTGCGTGGACATACCGGGCGGCCCCCAGACCGAGACGTTCTTCGGCCAGGACCTGCCGCAGGCCATCCAGGACACCTTCCGGGTCGGCAAGAAGCCGCAGAACATGGGCTTCATCGGCAACTCGACGGGCGGCTACTGCGCCCTGAAGATCGCCGCGCACTACCCGCAGACCTTCGGCGCCGCCGCGGGTCTGTCCGCGTACTACGACGCGGCGAACGACGCGACGACCGGCAACCTGTTCCAGGGCGACGACAAGCTCAAGAAGCGCGCGGACGTCCTGCACAGCATCGAGAACAAGAAGCCCACCGGCACGTCCTTCCTGGTCACCAGCAGCGAGCAGGGCGAGCCGAACCTGGACGACACCAAGAAGTTCATCAAGCTGGTCAAGGGCCCGGACCGGGTCTCCTCGATCATCCTCGACAGCGGCGGCCACAACTTCAACACCTGGCGCCGCGAGATCCCGCCGATGCTGGTGTGGATGAGCAACCGCATCCAGGCCTGACCCCCGGCGGGACGGCCCGCCAGCATGACCGTGACCGGCCCGAGGAGGCCGGTCACACGTCGTTCCGGGCTCCTACGGCTCCTGCAATCCCGCCCGGCGCAGCGCCCGGTGGACGCCCTCCGGGGTCAGTACGCCGGCCAGGGCGCCGGTGTCCGGGTCCGTGACCCCGATCCGGCCCGAGTCCTCCTGGAGCAGTGCGGCCAGGGCCTCGCGCAGGCTCGCCCCCAGCGCCACCGGCGCGGCCGCCGGAGGCGTCCCGTCGACGGCCGTCAGGTCGGCCCGCCCGACGGGGGTGACGGCGAGCCGCTTCAGGCCGCGGTCCGCGCCGACGAAGGAGGCCACGTACTCGGTGGCCGGCGCGCCCAGCACCGCCGCCGGGCGGTCGAACTGCTCGATGGTGCCCGCGCCGTAGACGGCGATGCGGTCGCCGAGCCGGACCGCCTCCTCCAGGTCGTGCGTGACCAGCAGGATCGTCTTGCGCACCGTCTTCTGGAGCGCCAGGAACTCGTTCTGGAGGCGCTCGCGGACCACCGGGTCCACCGCGCCGAACGGCTCGTCCATCAGCAGCACCGGCGGATCGGCGGCCAGGGCGCGGGCGACGCCGACGCGCTGGCGCTGCCCGCCGGACAGCTGCTCCGGGTAGCGGCCCCCGTACACGGCCGGGTCCAGCCCCACCAGGTCGAGGAGCTCGGCCGCCCGGGCGCGGGCCTTGGCCCTGGGGGTGCCGATCAGCTGCGGCACGGTCGCGGTGTTCTCCAGCACGGTCTTGTGCGGGAACAGCCCGACCTGCTGGATGACGTACCCGATGCGGCGCCGCAGCTCGACCGGGTCGGCGCTCGCGATGTCCTCGCCGCCGAGCAGGATCCGGCCGGAGGTCGGCTCGATGAGCCGGTTGACCATCTTCATCGTGGTCGTCTTGCCGCAGCCGGACGGGCCCACGAGGGTGACCAGTTCGCCCTCCGCCACCTCGAAGGACAGGTCCTCGACGGCCGTCGTCCCGTCGGGGTAGCGCTTGGTCACATGCTCGAATCGGATCACCCGGCCATCCTCCCCCACCCGTGCTCCGGAGTTTGTGACGGGAGTATGACCCTCGTGCGAAGGAATCCGGCCATCGTCGGTGCCGGGGGTTAGGGTCGCTCCTGACTGCGCCATTCTCGAATGGGTGTACGCGACGACGGTGGGGGGTGAGCGCATGGCCGGGCAGAACTGCCTGGTGGCGAACGACTGGATCTGCTGGGACTACGTCACGTCCCGCTCCCGGGAGCTCACCGACGCCACCCTCCAGCACGTGTGGATCACGGGCGTGTCGGTGCTTATCGGCCTCGTCGTCTCCCTCCCGCTGGCCCTGCTGGCCCGCCGCGGCCGGCACTGGGCCGCGCCCGTGCTGGGCCTGACCACCCTGCTCTACACCGTCCCCTCGCTCGCCATGTTCTCCCTGCTGCTGCCGCTGTTCGGGCTGTCGGCCGCGCTCGTGGTGACCGGCCTGGTGCTGTACTCGCTGACGATCCTGGTCCGCAACGCGATGGCCGGCCTGGAGGCCGTCCCCGAGGAGGTGCGGGAGGCCGCCCGCGGCATGGGCTACGGGCCCGCGCGGCTGCTGTGGCAGGTCGAACTGCCGCTGGCGCTGCCCGCCCTGCTCGCCGGGGTGCGGATCGCCACCGTGTCCACGGTCGCGCTGACCACCGTCGGCTCCATCGTCGGCCAGGGCGGCCTCGGCAACCTGATCGCCCCGGCGGTCAACAGCTCCTTCAAGGCCCAGGTGCTCACCGCGTCCGCGCTCTGCGTCCTGCTCGCGCTGGCGGCGGACCTGCTGCTGCTCGGCGTGCAGCGGCTGCTCACGCCGTGGACGCGGGCGACGCGGGCACCGCGTGCGCCGCGGGTCCGGCGGACGGCGCCGGCACCCGCTCCGACCGTGAAGGGGGCCTGAGCAGATGGGTGTGCCGGGACGGGCCTGGGACTGGCTGGCGACCGGGGCCAACTGGTCCGGGGAGAACGGGGTGTGGCACCGGCTCGGCGAGCACGTCTACGTCAGCGGGATCGCCCTCGCCGTCGCCTGCGCACTGGCCCTCCCGCTCGGCCTGTGGCTCGGCCACATCGGCAAGGGCGGGGCGCTCGCCGTCAACGTCTCCAACATCGGCCGGGCGGTCCCGGTCTTCGCCGTGCTGGCGCTGTTCATGGTCTCGCCCCTGCGCAACGCGGGCTATCTGCCCACCATCGCCGCGCTCGTGCTCTTCGCCGTACCGCCGCTGCTGACCAACGCGTACGTGGGCATGCGCGAGGTGGACCGCGCGGTGGTGGAGGCCGCCCGGGGCATGGGCATGTCCGGAGGGCAGCTGTTCTGGCGGGTGGAACTGCCGCTCGCGCGGGACCTGGTGATGACGGGGCTGCGCTCGGGCGCCGTCCAGGTCATCGCCACCGCCACGATCGCGGCCATGGTCGGCCAGGGCGGCCTCGGCCGGATCATCACCGCCGGCTTCAACACGTACAACACGCCGCAGGTCTTCGCGGGAGCCCTGCTGGTGGCGGCGCTGGCCCTGCTGGTCGAGGGGGTCCTGGTGGCCGTGGGCCGGCTGTTCCCGCGCCCGGCGGCGCGCTGACCCCTGCGGCCGGTGCCGCGCCCGCCACCCCCTGTCGTTGGTCGTTCCCACTCCCTTGGAGGAGCAACAGATGAGCAAGTCCACGCGTGTCCTCGGCGCCGTACTGGGAGCGGCGGCCCTGACCGTCTCGCTCGCGGCGTGCGGCGGCGACAGCCTGGAGAAGAGCAAGGACTCCGGAGCGGGCGCTTCCGCCCCCTCCGATTCCGGCTCCGGCAAGGGCAAGATCGTCATCGGCGCGGCCGGGTTCACCGAGTCCAGCGTCCTGGCGGAGCTGTACGCGCAGGTGCTGGCCGACGCCGGCCACAGCACGTCGATCACCACGGTGAACAACCGCGAGCTGTACGAACCCTCGCTGGAGAAGGGCGAGATCGACGTCGTCCCCGAGTACGCGGCCACCCTCGCGGAGTTCCTCAACGCCAAGGTGAACGGGCCGAAGGCGCCCGAGGAGAAGCCGGTCGCCTCCAGCGACGTGGCGGCGACGGTGGCGGCCCTGGACCGGCTGGCCGGCCCGCTCGGCCTGAAGGCGCTCCCGGCGGGCCCGGCGGTCGACCAGAACGCGTTCGCCGTGTCGAAGGAATTCGCGCAGAAGAACAACCTGAAGACACTTTCCGACCTCGGCGCGTCGGGCCTGAAGGTGAAGATCGCGGCGGGCGACGAATGCGCCGTACGGCCCTTCTGCGCACCGGGCTTGAAGAAGACGTACGGAATCGACGTCTCCGGTGTCGACCCGAAGGGCGTCGGCACCCCGCAGGCCAAGCAGGCGGTCAAGGACGGCGTGGACCAGCTGGTCCTCACCACCACCACGGACGCCACCCTCGACTCCTTCGGCCTGGTGCTGCTGGAGGACGACAAGAAGCTCCAGAACGCCGACAACGTCCTGCCGGTGGTCAACGCCAAGGACGCCGGCTCCCCGGAGATCGCGGCCGCCCTCGACAAGCTGACCAAGGTCCTCACGACCACCGACCTCGTCGAGCTGAACCAGCAGGTGGACGCCAAGCGGGAGAAGCCGGCGGACGTCGCGAGGGCCTATCTGAAGGCGAAGGGCCTGACGAAGTAGGAGCAGCCACGGGAGTAGTGGCGGGTTTGATGGAGAAACGACGGGTAACTGCCCGGCCACAGATTGCCGGGCAGTTACCCCACTCGACCCCCACGCCCTGTAAATTTCAGGCCATGCCCCGTGGACGCCACCGCAACCCCGAACCCCTGCACCGGCTGCTCACGCCGACGACCGTGGCCGGAGTCTCCGTCGCCAGTGCGGCCGCGGCCTGGCTGCTCGCGGAACCCGTGCCCCTGCGCTTGCTCGTGGCCCTCGCGGCGGGCGCGGGCGTGGCCGGCGCCGTCGTCATGCGCGCCTGGGACCGCGCGGCCGGGCGCCGCGTCGCGGAACTCGCCCGCGAACGCGTCAAGGACGAGTGGAAGACCGAAGAGCGGATAGCCGAGCTGGAGTCCGACCTCGAAGAGGCCCGGGCCCTGCGCGCCAAGCTCGACGCGAAGCTGCGGGCCAAGCGGGTCGAACTCGCGGGCCTTGGCCGGCCGCAGCCCCCCCCCGGTGGGCGGGTCACCCCCGCCCCCCCACACCCGCGCGCCCCCCCCCGGGGCGCCCGCCGCGGGCCCCCCCACCGCGCCCCCGCCCCCG